>JAFSZE010000164.1 GCA_017455745.1 Desulfovibrionaceae bacterium
CTGCCGGAAAGTGTTTTCAGTTTATGTTTAGCAAACTTTGTACTTCTAGATTGCAGCTATGTACATAATAACCAAAATCATGGTTAAAGTAAAACCGCCCCTTAAAGGGGCGCGGCTTCAACCGAATCGATATTTGTGAAAAAATCCGAAATGTTCCTATTCGGCATCAGACATCTTGCGACGTTCCCAAATGCGCATTTCTTCCATTTTTGCTCTGCGTTCTCTAAGTAATGATTTGGCAACCAACGGAGTATCTTTCTTTAAGCCAAAGTGTTCGCGATATTCTTTTGCATAAATTCCATGTTTATCGAGGTGACGCTTGGTCAACACACGGCACTTTTTGCCGCAAATCAAACAACTGATGGTGTTCTCACGAATGGACTTTTTAGCTTCTTCGGGGGTCACTGTGGGCCAAGCTGAACCTTCGTCTTCAGGCTCCACTTCACCGGATTGAATTTTGCGGATTTTTTCAGCCACATTTTGCACATAGTCAGCCAGTTGGTCTTCGGTCATTACTCTTACGCTAGCTTGAGCTTTAGCAATATCAAGGGCGGCTTGTAAGAATTCATCCATAACACGTTCTCCTTCTTAAATTGTGTTCGGTGAAAGGATTAATAAGTTCTTTTTCGAATATTGTCAAGTAAAAATTTTCATTGAACTAAAAAAAATTTGATTTGCAACTTTTAGTTCTACATTTGATGGGGTTAGGTTAGATCAAAATCTGCCAATTTGAACCTTGTGGTTATGAAATTAGCTCTTAGTATTCCTGGAAAATACTAGTTTTTTCACACCGATTACCCATTAATCGACCGAATTTGAAAAAATTTAGGTGGGCAGACTTAACCATGCGTTGAAAAAATTTTTTTCAATCCCTTTGCAATCAATTCTTATCTCTGAAGTGGCCAATCGTGCTTAGAAAAAAGAACGCTACAGGTGCTACAAGTTTTATTGGCCTAGTTATTTTCAAGCGCAAATCCCACCCTTACACTTGATCTTAGGACTTCGCAGAGGAAAATTTCCAGCAAAACTTACTGCTTGATGCTAATTTTGTCTACCGATGGATATGATTAAAGGGCTTTTGGTAATGCAGCAAAATTTTTTGCTCGAAGTCAGCCCCAAAAAAGTTTTGATCCAAGCTCACTTTTGACACCTATCCGCAAAAATTCTTGGAAAAAGCACTTTATCTCAAATTTCTACCACCTACTTGGCCTGAAAATTTATCGTCTAGGACGCCAACACGTCTTAATTTCTGCTTGGGATTGGAGCTTAAGCGCATTTTTTTCAGGCAATTTTAAGCAACTCCATCTATATAATATGGCGGTCTGGCCCTTCATAATGCCTGGTTTGCAGGCAAAATTTTACTTTGAGCTTAGTGCATACATCGAGCCTAAATTTTAACCGTAAAGACACTAGGTCCCCCGTAAACTGACAATATTATGGATTGGTCGAATGAGATCTTGCTAAGTGTCTAACGGCTTTGGTCTTAAGCTTATCATGTTTCGTCCAAACGTTTAGACGTTATACGAGATTACGTTATGAGTTTTGGTCCATCCATGGCTATCTTTTCAGACATCTTTAAGCTCAAAGGAAGGCAAATTCTCTCTGCTTTTAAGCCTTTCGACTGGCACTTTGGCCTATTTTTTTGGCCAACTCTTCCGCGTAGCTTGGCAATCTATAATTGCAAAGGTTCCTCTCTCCTATATATATTATTGATAGTCATCCAAAACTCATCTTGGCTTTTTCTTTGACGGTCTATTTCCTTAAACTTTGACTTTCAGTTTGATCAAACTCTACAGTCCATCTGCTTAAACTTTTCTTCCCTTTAATTAAACTCCAAGGTCTTTTCCTTAAATTTGTCTTCCCTTGGATCAACTCTGCCCCAATTTTTAAGCATTGCGAGAGACGGCTATCTCTTGACATTTTCCATTCCACTCTTATCTATTATAGATGCGATTTGACCTTGGAGCTTCTCTGCTTGTATTAGGCTGTTTTGAGCTCTAACTTCTTTGCTCTATTTTTGTTGCTCTGCCTTTAAGCTTAGAAAGCCTCGATCCAAAACTTAAATTGCTTGGATCCAATGAAAAAAAAATCTTAAAAAGGTCAATTTCTGGCCTTAAACTTTTTTTTGGGCCACTATTTTTAAGGTTATCCTTCTATGAAGATCTATTTCACATCTGACACCCATTTTGGTCATGCCAATATATTGCGTTTTTCCAAGCGTCCCTTTCACTCAGTGCCAGAGATGAATGAAGCCTTGTGTGAAAATTGGGCGAGTGTTGTCACCGACCGCGATCATATTTATCACTTGGGCGATGTGGTCTTTGGAAAAAATTTCAAAGAAGTAGCTGCTTATATTGACATGGTGCGTAAATTACCAGGTCGAAAATTTTTGGTGCCCGGCAATCATGACCGCAAGTATCTTTCGCTTTTGGGCTGGGCCTTTAAAGAAATTCTGCCACCCCTTTGTGAATTAAACGTCCAACCTAAAGATAAAATACGCCACACAGTCATTCTATCACATTTTCCCATGACTAGTTGGAGTAAGAGCCACCATGGAGCATTACAGCTTTACGGCCATCTGCATGGGGCTTTCTTGGGAAATCAACAACAAACTGATGTGGGCGTGGATGCTTGGAATTATAAGCCGGTAGATATTGATCAAATTTCGGAGCGTTTAGCGACTCTTCCACCACGTTTTCCACTAGAAAGTCAATTTAGTGACTTTGAAGAAGTATCTGATGTTAATTTGTCGTGAGCTTCCTGCTTAAAAATAAATGTAAACTTAAAGATAAATCTAAATTGCTGGCTTATTTTATATCATCTTCGACTATCTTGCGTCCTCTTATATCATCTTATATTCTTTATACCGTTCCCTATCATAAAATTTTGCCCATAAAATTTGGTCCTATGCTTGTTTTTTTTAAACAAAGAACCCCAACTTAACAAATTATACATTTAGATATAAGCATATTTTACATAAATTATTTTCATCAATATTTTATAAATCTAATTTTTGCATTTAACTTTTGATATTAACATTTATTTTATCTTACCGTTTTCTTTTGTTTTGGATGTCTGTTTTTAAAAATATTATTTTTTTATCCAATTTATTTTAAAACTAAATGCCATTTAACATAAATTTCCCTAATATTTTTACTTTTCTTACGTCATGCTACTTTGAATAGCTTGAAATAACTTTATTTTATATGGATTATGTAACTGAGTATAATATTAACTTTGCCAAACGTGCCTTGCAATATTAGCTTTATTTTCTTTTATTTTGGTTAGGTTTGTTTTCCTTTGATTTACTTTGATTCATTTGGATTATTTTTATCTCTCTTGTCTTGTCCTGTCCTGTTTTGCTTTGATTTTTTTTGTTTTAAAATATTTTATCTACTTTATCCTCTTTTATATTTTTAAAATCTTTCCAGACGATAATATTACTTATTTTTTACATTTTGATATCATCCAGAGAAATTTTTCAACCACGTCTTAGCCTATATCTGTTCATTACATATTTATCATTTCCTACAATTTTACTGTAAACATTAGATAAAATTTCGTTTTAACACACTTTTTTAATCTCATTCCCTTCTTGCACTTATTTTATCTTGCACTTATTTTAGCCAAAATTCTTGCCCCATCTTTCCATCAATGGTGATGGCGCCTTTTTTATTTTAGGATTTCAACGTAGCATTTCAGCTTATCATTTTAAATATTTCAAAATTAATAAAAAAATGCTCAAAAGGAAGGTCTGCCAGATGAACTGCTAAGTTTAGGATAGCCGCAAAAAATTTGCGAACCGGAAGGCGGACATATGCGCAAGCAGGCTTTGAGCTTGGAAAAATAAGGCAAAAAAGCTAATCTCAAGCCTTCAGGTTAGGCTAAAAAAATTCTTGCCTTTGAAGAATATTATCCCAGGCCAAGCAGTAAATTTGCGGCTAAAAGAGGTCATTTGACGGCCTTATTTGGCTAGTGGCGCTGCAAGAGGCAATCCCCAAGTTCTTTGGCCATAACCTAGCTGCAGACGCAAAGGCCAGATTAAGACCAAATCAATGGCTTAAAAATCGAGGCTTAATGGGCCCAATGAGATGCTTTGGCTGCCTTATAAGACACAAACTGTGTCTTCGCTGTTGACTAATCTTTCCTTAATATTTTTGACATTAGAAAAAAACTATTGCCTGTGAGCCATTTTGGCCGCAATTTTTAGGCAGCCAAGCAATTAAATGTTTGGCTTGCGCCTGACAAAAACCAGTCCAAACAATCCCTGCTAGTGTTGTGTTGTATAAGAAGATTAGGTAGAGTGCGGCCATTCATTTCGGCCTATGGCTAAGAAACTTGGACCCAAATAAGCTCAAACACGAAATAATGCTTGGTCGGCAAGCGCCTCTGCCATTTCTTGAACTAGGCAGACCATCTGCTCGCAAAGATCCAAAGTCTTGCTTAACGTCGGGTGCGTAAGAAAGCGTAAAATTTAAAATAAACTAGCCGTTTGAGACCTGGCATCCTTAGCCGATACTTTTTTTAAGTTGCCTAATACAATTGAAGATACGTTTTTTTATTTTATAGAATATGAGTGAAAAGCGGCACTAGATCAAAGCGTCAACCTAATTCCAATCCATGGAAAAGTTTGCGTTAATCGAGGTTTATAGTGGCTATCTTTGGCGTAAAAATACATAGATATGGTCAATCATATTTCTTTTCTGGAGATCCCACGCTCAAAATATCTGATAAGGTTATGGTCCTGGAGGATGAGAGACCATGTCTTGGGCAAATCGTCCATGGACCCTATGAGCGCGTGGAGTATTTGCAGGAAGACGACCTGCCTTTGATTTTGCGTCCGGTTACAGCCAGCGACTTGGCCGAGGAAGCAGAAAATAACCGTTTGGCCGAAGATGCCATCGCCTTTTGTCATTCCTGCATCCAGATGCGCCAGCTTGATATGAAACTCGTTGACGTTGAAGTTTTTTTTGATCGGACCAAGATCATTTTTTTCTTTATCGCGCCAACCAGAATTGATTTTCGTGAACTAGTTAAAGATCTTGTGCGTCGTTACCACACCCGCATCGAATTGCGCCAAATTGGTGTGCGGCATGAAACTCAAATGATCGGTGCTGTAGGCAGTTGTGGTCGTGTTTGTTGTTGTCGGCAATATTTACGAAAGTTTTCGCCGGTCTCAATTCAAATGGCCAAGCTGCAGCATATTTTTTTAAACTCGGGCAAAATTTCCGGTACATGTGGACGGCTGCTTTGTTGTCTTGCCTATGAGCAAGATACCTACGATGAATTTTACGCCAAAAGTCCACGCCTAAACAAAATCTATCATACCAAGCTTGGTGATTTAAAAGTTGTTGGCACCAATATGTATACTGGCCAAGTAACCACCTTGGCTGATGATGGTAGTGAACGAAAATTTACCTTAGAAGCTTGGGCCGATTTAAATCCCACAAGAGTTGATGGTGGTCGCGATGATTTAGATATGGATGGTAGCTTGGAAGAAAGTTTAGGCATAATGCCTGAAACCTACCCTGGTGATGCCTTAGAATCTCTTTCGTCCAAAGATGCCACCGAAGAACGTGCTCCGCTTGGTCAAGCAGAGGGCAGTCAAGAAACCGAAAGTCTCTATTATTTCCCCAAAAATCGGACCAGCATCGAGAAGAAGCCCAATTACTATCAAAAGATGAATCCGCAAGTTCCGCTAAATTTAGAGGAACGGCGCGTCAACCAAGGCAATGACACTTTAAGCCAGGCTCCCAATGCCAAAGTTGTTAGACCTGAGGCTGCCAGAGTTAAAGAGTATCTGGCAGGTATGGTACCAATTTTAACTCAAGATTTGCCTTTTTTATCCAACACCCACTATTGGCGTATCAAGGGCGGTCCATTCTTAGACTCGCTTTTGGCCAGCTTAGAAACAGTGGATGATCCAGATTTGCTCCCAACACGGCAAAATGTGACCTCTGAGCCCAATGCTTTGCCCAAGAATAAGCCACCTCTACCAGCTCCTAGATTTTCACAAAGTAAGCCTCCATTTCCACTAAATATCCAGGCACCTGCATCTTTTGTCCCCAAAGAGGCGCAAACTTTCAACTTTAGTCCCAACCAAGAAAATATTAAGCTTCAAAAAAATCTTGACGAAAGCTTGCCTAAAGCCCCCGAGGCCCAAGGCCCATATTTTGATCGCACCCAGCAAAGCCCACAGCAACCTTGGATGGGAGCAGCACCCAAAAATCAACGTGTTCAACCGGCAGATCGGCAACCTTATTATGATGCTTCTAAACCAGGCACACCTCCCAAAGGGTCCAGACCTTGGCCGAGCAATAATCATGTGCCATGGACCAAAGAAAACGAAGCGCCGCACCATAAAGGAGGAGATGGCCTAGACCAATCAAGGGCTAGTCATAGACCCTATCCCATGGCGGCCAATAATCCCCACGCTCAAGATAAAGGTCGTATGCCATCAAGGGCCCAGGCCAACTATGATCCTAACTATGCCCATGCCCCTCATGGAAGTGTGCCCCGACAAAATCAGCCTAAACCCCAGGCACCAACGTTTATGCCGCTAGATTTAAGTGCCCCAACGGCTGATCAAGAATATTACGCGCCCAAAAATTATCCTCAGCAGAACCAATCGCCAAAGAATCAGCATCCAAATCAGCGCCAGCACGAAAACAAAACCTTTGGCCTACCACCCCAGGCGCAAAATAAAAGGTCCAACCAGACGCCCAATGGCTTTGTGGATCCCGCCTTTCAGCCCAATGATGCCCGCCACAAAGGACAAGCCAAACAGCAGCCCATGGCTAGCCTGCAACCAAATAAAGCAGGGCACCCCCATGGCCAAGCCCCAAATAAGCAATTTAATCAACCACCCAATAAACTTGCCCAGAGAGGACATATCCGTGAAGGTGATGCCACTACTCTCCAGGCCAATCAAAATATTTTTGAGCAGCCCAAGGCACATCTAAATTACCAGCCACACCAAAAACCCAGATGGGGGCAAGGCCAAGCTAATTTTCATGATGGGGCCAAACCTAGCCCGCACAACAAGGCAGCCAAACATCCTCCTGTGCCAGGGCCAAAAATGCAGCCTGACCAAACACAAACTCTGCCAGCACATCAGCTTCAGCTTCAGCCTCAAGGGCCAGGCCAATATCAGGGCCAAGGCCATCCCAAACCTGGGCCAAGCAAAAATTTCGCAAACGATCTACCGGATAAACACAACCCAGCTAAATACAATCAGGTAGGAACATTTCCCAAGGATGATGGTCAAGGAGCGCCTTTTGATCTGGCCATGCCTAATGCCAACATAAATGCTGGTAGAGGAAAAACCGCTGGGCTAGATGAGCAACATAAACCTAATGCCCAGACTCAGGCGCATACTAAAAATCAAGGTAAAGCCAAGCCTAATCCTAAAATAGACAGCCAACTTTCGCCTAAAGCCACTGAACGCAGACTAGACAAAGCGGAATCACCTGCTTTGGCTAAGCCAGATGGAACCAAATCCAAACATCAGGAATTTTTTCAAATGCTTGATGATTTGCATGACCTAGGCCTTGAAGACAACGGTAAGCCCGATTATTCGCGCAAGAAAAAAGGCTATCCGGCTAAGGCTTTGGCCAAAGCAAACAAAAAAAACAAACCCAATCCAAACAAAGAAAGCTAGCGGAGGAACGCGTGGAGCAAACTTTTTACCTGACAACACCCATCTATTATGTGAATGCTAGGCCGCATTTAGGGCATGCCTACAGTACGATGATCGCCGATGCCTTAGTGCGTTTCCACCGCTTGATGGGTCAAGAGGCTTTTTTTGTGACCGGATCTGATGAACATGGGAAACTTGTGGCATAAACTTAAGTGCAACTTTTCTTGCGAAGATTTGCCAAGACTTATGCCCATTACCCTTTGTATCGAGCAATCGGTGCAAACTCAACGTTAAATGCTTTGAATCCCTAAAGCCATGCGACCAAAATAGTAGCTGGAAACGGCAAGCTTAAACGGTGCGAAAGCAGAAAAAACAGCATGGATAGCGCAAGGTGAAAAAAATAGATCAGTGTCGATGAATATTATAATGTTAGCGCATTTTTGGAAGTAAAGTTTTGTGCCAAGTAAATTGTGCTCTTAAGCAATCTTTAAAAGATTCCTTTCATGCGCCCATCAGTAATAGGTGACACATCGAAAACGTCTACCCTAAACGCCAAAAGACAATGGGTCTTTAGCAGGGAAAGCCCTACGTGCTTAAAAAAAGCATATGGGAGACCTCCAACGACTATTCTCTTGAGGAGAAGTAAAGCCGCAAGCTTAGGGCGGAAGAAAAATGTTGCCCCAGGTTAATTTTGGGTGAAGATATAGTCTGCGCTCACATGAAAGTGTGAGAGGTCTGCATTAGGCAAGACTGCGCTAGGAGTTGCGTCTTAGCGTGAACACAATAAATAGATCCAAACTGAACCAGAAAATTCCTGCTCACAGAAAACTTTAAGTTTAACATAAAAACTTAACCTTAAAGAGGGCAGGGCATTACGGATAAATTGAATATTAAATATCAAATATTTAATATTTATTATTTAAAAGTTCGAAGTTAAATAGCTAAATAAATAGACAATCATAAAATGCCTATTTTTTTTGATCCGAGACTAAAGTTTTGCTTTTTTCAGATATTGTCCATAGGCTAGATCTACAGGTTAGACTTAAAGGCTAAACTTGCAAAATCTGGACTTAAAAAAACTAAATTTGAAAAATAAAATTTAGACAATAGGATTGAAAATTTAGGCATGAAAAATACAAGTTTAAAAATATAAAAATAAATATAAATATAAAAGGATAAGCGTAAAAAAGATAAAATCGGAAAAGAATAAAATTACACAAAGATTGCCTAAAAAGATAGATTAGGCGAAATAGACTGAAAAAAAATGGCCTAGGAAAAAATAAGTCAAACAGTAGACTAAAAAAAACTATGAAAATAAATCAAAAAATAGGCTTAAAAATTGATAAAAAAAGCCTAGGAAAATAAGTCAAAAGATAGACTTGAAAAAAATAGACTCAAAATGGATTTAAAAATAGGCAAAACAGTCTACAAAATTATTTCCTAAGTCTTGTCAAAATAGTTAGCCGAATTTATTTTAATTACGATTTTCATTTAATAATTACATCTGCTAAAAAAATATAGAATTATTTGCTGCAGAAAAATATTATATGAATAAAATATCATATACTATCTATATCATATTATTGCTTATATATTGCATATTACATAATTGTTCAGCCTATGGTCTTATAAATCATGGCTAGAATAATTTGAACACGCTTATTTCTATATTTTTTTATCGTAATTTTTTCTATTCTCATATTTTTTATATTTCCATATTTCTGCGGTTATATTTGTTTTTGCA
>JAFSZE010000165.1 GCA_017455745.1 Desulfovibrionaceae bacterium
ACGCATTGTTATTAACGGATATGGTAGGAATAATCTGCATGGCTTGCTCCTTTCACGCTATATTAATTCAAAGAGCGTGCCAAAATGTACAGAGGCAGATTAGACTTGATTTTAGCGGGAATTGCTTTAAGGTGGGAGTGTTTGGGTGGGTAGATTTTGCCAGGTTTTAGGTTCGATTGTTAGGTGTGGTCAATGGGTGGGAAAATAATTCAAGTGCAATATGTAAAAAAATGATGATATTTTGAGTTTTTAGGCTGTGTTTTTAATATAAAGCGTATGATATAAGAGCAGTGGTTTTGGATTTTATCTTAAATGGCGGATTTTTTTTAGCCCAAGACGATCTAAAATTTTATTTCATCTGGACTTGGCTTAAATTAGTTTGAAATCTTTCAATTTGATTTGGAAGATTGTAAGTAATATATTATGTTTTCACAATATTTTTGAACATGGCTATATATGTATGCCTCTTTATTCTAACACACTTGAACTTGTTTGTTTTAACATTACGAAAAAATGTAATATTGCCCAAAAAGTCTTAATTTTAAAACCACCTAACCATCTGGTTAGGTGGTTTTTACTTTTTTAAATCAAGAATTGTTATAAAAGTAATTATGGTGGATGTTTTCATGAGATTTGATATTGTTTTAGATACAATTTAAAAATGTTGATTCAAGTTTTAAAGATATTTGAATATCTAGAATTACTGACTTATTTGAATTTTATTTTTTTATATTTCTTTGCGATTAACTTTTTAATATAGTTAATAAAAATAATACGATGAACTTCTCTTGGTAATATTTATTTTCTATGTTGCTATGGACTATTTTTAGACCATAGTAGCTAAATACTTATAAAAAGTATAAAATGCACAATAATGTATACTTAATTATGTATAGTACAAATTGGTTATATAAAAATGGCGTGGTAAATAAATTTTCTATTACAATGATTTAACAGTCAAATCATCATTATCATCAGGATTTTTCTCGATAGATGAATCATTACAATATGTAGGAATATAGCAATTAAGCCAAATTTCTGCATGAATCATATCACCATGAATAGTTTTGTCATATCTAGTGTATAGCGGAATAGTAATATGATTGTCAGAGTTTTGGAAACCGATAGTGATATCAAATCTTACAAGTTTTGATCCAAAAAGCGAATAGATCTGATTGTTACGATTTGAAATTTGTCCATAAAATTCATAAATATGGTCAATGTCAGTTTTTTTGATGTAACCACAAACTTCTGATTTGAGATCTACATTAATTGTTTGTTTTTTATCGAGGAAAGTTTTGTTTTGAGATTCAAAATAATTATATGCAATATTATAAAAAGAATCGCTAGAACTAATCTTAATGTTGTGATTTTTTAAAGGTTTGATTGATAAGGCTACAGCATATATACCAACAGTAACAGAATTTGAGTTTTCTGTTGTGTAATAATTTTTTCTACGAAATGGAAAGGGGAAAATAAATGAAGTTGAATATCATTAATTGTTGTTTTCAGACAACCAATAAGATGTGAATGATATGTATATTCATGAATTATTTATTGAACAAAATGATATCCAGGTAAATTAATAAAAAATAAGAAAGGAATTAGTGAACGTTCTGTATCCAGGGTAACTAGTATAATTATGCAAAAAAGTTTAAAGTCATTATCTATCTCATTTAATAATCCATACCACATAATGGGATTGTCAGAAGGTTCAAAATGTATTTCCAATTCATCTCATTTAGGCATATTTGCATACACATAACGATGATTTATATAATAAGGTATGTGTTCAGAATCAACATTTTCAATAGCTGAATCTAAAACTCTTTGAGAATCTACGAATATAGAATCAAGGTAAATGTTAAATTTATTTGCTTTAAGCTCATCTTTCAAAGAACACATCGCATAAACTAACCGGCTAAGAACATCTTCAGAAGTTGGCGATGATTGCAGAACTTTGTGAAAACCATCAGCATGATTGGATTGAGCATTCCTGTGTGGCTGACGTGCATTATAAGCTATTTTCTCTTTTCTTTTGGCCTTTTTTTATCAAGTTTCTTATTCATAATAATATCTATTAATAAAAACGCTATATTTAAATGTTGATAATAAATAAGAATGCTGCTAAAAAGTCAATAACTCAAGGCTTAATGCTAGCCATGAACAAACTTTTTTTAAAGATTCCCGGCTAAAATTATTATTTTGCAGATACATTTCTAGAAATCCTATCCAAAGTCTTAAGGACGGAGAAACTGAATGATAGGATAGAGAAAAATTTTTGTCTGCTTTATTTAGGCTATGAAGTGTTATTTGCAAGATTGTTTTTAATTTTTGATGAATATGCTCATAAACTTTAGGATAGTTTTGAGCAATCACCTGCATAGCATCTTTGGCTTTTGGCAAAAGATTGGGGTTAATAAGCCCTAAAAAAAAGTTTCGCCAAACTAAATCTATGCTCTGCTGTGCATTTGGTTTATGATTATAAAGTTCAAGATTGGCAATACCCAATTCGTCAAGGCAAGTTTTAGCGGCAATTAGTTTAGGATCAATTGCAAGTTCTTGATTTTTCAAGATGGCCACAGCTATATTAGTCACAGCTTGCGGATGAAATTTTTTTTTGCAGGCAAAATGACGCTGGTGGCATTGCCAGCAGCCTGCACAGCTCATGTTAGGCCAAAGGATCGTCTGATTGGGTGAATATGGGCCTGTTTCATAGGCCCTAACCGGCCCCATGGAAAGATTTAAGATAGGTATACCTAACCAATTGGCCAAATGCATGGGACCTGTATCAGGTGTTATGCAAAGATCAACCGTTTTAACTAGGTTGGCTAGAGCTGTTAAGCCCAATTTTCCGCAAAGATTGGCCTTGGGAACTTGTATCGCATTGGCTACGGTTTCCCCCAAAACTTCTTCCTTTTTCCCACCCAAAAGAAAGGGCATAAAGGAAGCTTGCATAAGTTGGCGGGCCAAAGCTATCCAAAAAGCAGGCTTGGGATGTTTGTCAGGCGAACTAGCCCCAAGCACCAAGGCGATCCTCTTTTCTCCACCTTGAGACCGCGCTGTGTATTTTGGAGAATAGCTTTTTAGATTGGGATAGAGATCTAGACGATAGAGATCAGCCCAGTGAAAAGTATTGTGACGATTATTTTGGGTTAGCGATTGGCGGTAGAGATGCCAGAAACCGTTTACATGGAGGTTGCCGTTTTTTAAGTAGGGGCCAAATTTCTCCTCAGCCTGAATTTTTTCCATCACAGCACAAGCTTCACGCCTAAAGCTCAAATTTATGGCTAGAGTGAATTTTTCAAGGGCTATTTTTTGAAGCGCCTCTGGCGGAAAAAAAGAGACAGGTGGGGCTAGTGGTGTTAGAGGGGTGAAAAAAATTTCTTCAGCTACCACCCAGATGGGGTGGTTGGGGTATTTTTTGAGCAGATCAAGGACTAGGGGAAAAGAGAGAATCAAATCTCCCATTCGCTGCATCTGCAAGATCAGCAAAGGCTTAGGCATATTTAAGCTTTGGGGGTGTGATAGATTTCACGCATAGTGGCCAGCATGGATTTGAGTCGATGTTCCCAAGAGTGGCAGGCCAAGACACGTTTGCGGGCCCGATTAGCAAAGACGCGGCGCTCAGAAGGATGTTTTAGGTAATATTTGACGAGCTCTGGGATTTCTGCCGGTTCATGATAGCAGACCATTTCTTGATCTGTAAAAAGCTCCGCCATCTGTTCCCGCCAGTCGGTCAAAACAAAACCTCCGGCAGCAGGGCAGTCAAAAATGCGCTGATTGACTGCACCTTTCATTTGTTTGCTGGTACAATTAAACGTGATGCCTTGGGCTGTGTAGAAGATGGGCAACTGGCTATAATAGTTTAGTTCACCCATATACCTAGGCTGGATGGGCTCGTTGCGAAATTCGATTTTCCAACCAGAATCTCCAGCTATCAAAGGCCTAAATGGCAAAAGATAGCGCACACAATTGTTGCGATACAGTCTGGTGGCCTGCCAGGTGATGGCTGTTTCATAGGCTAGCTTGGCTTCATTGTCTGGCAAAGCTTCAAAATGGGTATAAAGATCAGGAAATTCGTCTTTGATTAATTTGGCCACCGAACGTTCGTTGCTATCCATAAAGGCATGGGCGACTTTCTGGAAGGCCAAGAGCAAAACTTTGGGGAAAGTGGCACTTTTGAGGCGTGTGCCAACCTTATAGATCATGGAGTTGCCCACAAAAGAGAGTTCAGAACGCCATTCTTGGGGGGCTTTGTTTTGGGTTGGCTTAAAGCGGCTAGGATCGGTACCCAAGGGCAGATAATAGACATGCTCAAAACCCATGGCCTGTAAAGAGGCAATATTGTCTTCATCCCAGGTGAAGAGGGCAGTCCAGGGGCTAATACAGCTAGCATAGAGATGGATAATTAGATGGGGATTGTCCACAAACCATGAGGCTAGGGGCAATTGAAGCCTAGCCAAAAGATCCATCAAGATACCTTCCCGATCAACTCCCATATGATTGAGTGTTAGACAACAGTCAGGCTTAAAATCCAAAACAGCTTCTAGGACCTGTTTGACAAAAATGTCGTGGCCAATATCGTCTTCAATGGTGACTAGGCGATGGGCCAGATTCATTTTTTGGCAAGCGCCGATCACTTCACCCATCAGAAAGTATTTGCTCGTTAAAAGCAAAACACGCGGATTGGGATTGATGAAGCGTGGCTGGACAGCCTTGCTCCAGAAGTCGAAGCGGGCACTAGCTTCTAGCTGGCGTCTTAGTTCGCCGTAGTAAGAGGGATCAATACGTTGATAGAAAGGCAGGATGATGGGAAAGAGACGTTTTCCTCCCAACCGTCCTTGCCAGCGTGTCAATTGGTTTAAGATTTGACGAGAATCTGGATCGGTTAGGAGGAGTAAGTCTTTCTGATTTGATGGCGGGATTTGGTCTAGGCTTTTGGTTAGGGACTGCAGATCACTTTCTTTTTCCACAATGGCCATAGGGCCTGCGAAGATCTGACAGATTTTTTTTAAGGCATACCCTAATCCTGCGCCCAGAAAAACCGGCAAAAGGTTGGATGTATCTTGATCTAGTAGAGGCTTTAGAGCCGCTTCCTCACGGGCTGGGCCACCAGCCCCAAGCATGGGAATGCGGCGTTGCCCCATAAGGGCAATGATATCAGTTATCCCCGCGTCATTGAGCGTTGGGCCATGGTCATAGACAGCTTCAAATGTCAGCATTGCAGCTCTTAGACTGGTTGATGGGTCATTGTCGTGTCGGTGATAGGTTCAACCCTAACCTCCCGATCTGCAAGGTGAAAAACTACATTTTCATAAATTTTATCGACCGAGAAGTAGAAATGGCCAATGGATATTTCCACACCAGGATAGACAATGCCAGGTACAATCAAACGACATTCACGCAATGTCGCACTGTCGTCCGATATTTTTTTGGCCAAAATACGACTAGCTTCCAATAGATTGGACCGCTGTTTAACTAAGCGCTGCAAACGAAGGGTTTTATCGTTGGTGTCAACAGGTAAGTGCCCAACAATAGCCTTTAGATGCATGATCCTTTGCGAGATGTTGGCAATGAAACTTTCCAGTTTTTCTAGGCGCCGAATATTGATGGGATCATAGCCCAAGCAGATGCTTGTGGGAATGGCACCACGGTTGCCTAGTTGTTTGCCCACATAGATGCTTGAAAAGACATTGATGTTACCACCATAGAGCTGTTCTTTGACGAGCATATTGTTGCCCGCATAGATGGTACAGTAGAGGCAGTACTTGTTGACTACAATATTGCCACGAGTTCTTGCTTCAATCCTTTCCAAGAAATTGGCCAAAAGCTTGCCGCCGGTATCGATCAAACAGTGATCCCCAATACTGCCACGAGCTCCACCATCAATGATCATGTTTTTGCTAGAATGGGCAATTCCGCCTTCAATCATGCCATGAATGCGCACATTGTTGCCCAAGATGGAAAAGCCAGATCTAACCGATCCATGCACGGCCATATCACCCACAAAATAGATGTTGCCGGTGTTGAAGCTTATGTCTTGGCGCACATTAAGTAATGATTTTACGGTAATGCGGCCTTCATAATAGAAGACATAACCATTGGTGGCAGCAAGGAGGTATTGTGGATATTTTGGATGGACAAAAGTATTCTGTCCCGCAGGAAATTCGATGGTTTGAGTTATAAAGCGGGGATTGGGTTCTATTTTTAATGTATCAAGGGGCACGATTTGAGCCAAAATTTGCCCTTTGATGACATTTTGAACATAGCCTAAGTTCAACAGATCAAGACCGTTTTTTTGAACTGCATCGGCATCCGGCTTACGATTCAAATGATCAAAGTCCGGATCAAAATAGTGTATTAAATAGTAACGCAATATCTTGCTCCATTTACATAAAAAATGAAGAGGCTCTAGACAGCATCACTTAAAGTATGATTTCTCAATTCTTCTTCATTTTCATAGATGGAGAAGAATTTTTCAATACCAACGTCTTTGATTAGCTGTTCAACCTGCAGTGACGGGCAATAGATAGAGATGATACGTCCCTGCTTATTGTATTTATTACTTAAATTAATCAACACTCCGAGTCCAGAATTATCTAGCTTCTCAACTTGACTCAAATCCATAACAGCTTCAATCATTTTTTTCTCAGAAAAAATTTGAATAATTTCTTCTTGAAATTGAATAGCTGTAGGTAAGAGAATGCTTCCAGAAACATGAAAGATCATCATGTCTTTATAGATCTCTGTAAGAATCTTATACATCGAGTTGCCTCAAATCTATTGCTAGCGTATGTTAAAAATGCTTTCTAGTATATTATGAGATTTAATTCAAAGATTATGATAAAATTCTTATATATTTTTGAAAGCTGCGCATTATCTAAAGTTGATCTGTGTATTGGCATTTAAGTACTTTAAATGGCTAAATTTTTCGTTGGGAAAGGTGCTAATTACAAGCAGAAGAAAAGCTATTTGCGTGCAAGTTAAGTTTTTATGGCAGATTCAAGGTTAAAAGGTTTAGCAGTGGCCTTGTGCTTAGCTTAGATATCAAAAGCTTGCAGGAATGGCAGAGACCATAGCTTTTGGTATGGGGTGCTTTCCAAATTTTGCCACGGGAAGCTAGCTCAAAGTTTTAAGCTTGTACCAAGCGAAAGAGCAGATTTAGGTTAATCGTTTTTGCGAATTTTAACAAGAGGCAAATAAGTTAAAAATAAGGGCAGATAGTTTTGCTTAAAAGGTATCTAGACTGTATTTGGTGAGTTTTGCAAGTTATTTTTAGAAAAGCAGGCAGGAATTTTTACACCTAAGCTCAAAAAACGATATATTTGCGAGAAATGATATAAAAGGTGTAATGTATAATATCTTTGAGAAATTTTAGAGATGAGGTTAGAGGAATAGAAAAATTAAAATTTAGCTATCTGGTAACAAATAGCTCTAATTTAGATTTATAGATTTATGATTTAAATTATAGGTGTATACGTCAGCAGTTGTGAAGTTTTCTAAAATATTCACTGGTTTAGAATTTATCTCTATTATTGGAGATTAAAAATGTTTTCACAAATAAAAATATTGCTTTGCGCTAGAAACAAAATAGACAAAAGTTAATGCTAATATTACTCTGTAAAAGTATGTTTGGATGCATAATAAAAAGATAAATGTCGCATCCCATGAACAATATCAAAGCCTAAGATAATTTATTAAAATATAGATGTTACATTTCCAGAGTCATTTTGGGACAAATCAGCCAGCTAGACATCGGATAGACTGACATAGATATGTATCCGTGTTCTAAAAATCTGGTGGAATCGTAATAGTAAGATAAGTATGTTAAGATAAGTATCTTAAAACAAATCTGTTAATATTGTTCAACTTGTAAAACTTATTAAGACTGAAAATAGAATTTATTAAACTTATTCAAGTTCTATAAACGTATGGTGTCTATTTTGTTTTAAGAATTATTTTTCAGAACTTTCAGTTTTGGATTGCGCTTGAGCCAATTTTTTTTGTAATTTTTCTTCTTCTTCAAGCCGTAAGTGGCGGCGTAAAATTTTTCCAACAATAGTACGTGGTAAAGAGTCTCGAAATTCTACCTGGCGCGGTACCTTGTAAGATGCCAGTTTGGACCTACACCAGCTGACAATATCGGTTTTACTTAAATGTTCACCGGGTTTAGGAACAATAAAAGCTTTTAAAACTTCACCCCGCAAGGGATCGGTTAAACCAACCGAGACCGCTTCAAGCACCAAAGGGTGCTCCATGAGCACTTCATCCACTTCTCTAGGAAATACATTGTAGCCACCGACAATGGCCATGTCTTTTTTGCGGTCAACGATGTAGAAAAAGCCGTCTTCATCCATAACGGCGATGTCACCCGTATAGAGCCACTCATTACGTAGAGCGCTAGCTGTCTCATCAGGATTGTTCAGATAGGCTTGCATGACTTGTGGGCCACGGACCACAAGCTCGCCCTTTTTGCCAGGCTCAAGAGTTAAGGCACCT
This sequence comes from Desulfovibrionaceae bacterium, assembly GCA_017455745.1. Classification (GTDB taxonomy): domain Bacteria; phylum Desulfobacterota; class Desulfovibrionia; order Desulfovibrionales; family Desulfovibrionaceae; genus Desulfovibrio. The sequence continues at coordinate 8,503 of JAFSZE010000165.1, forward strand.
GCCTCCATATCCACAATGCGAGCATCGGTGTCGGGCATGGGAATTCCAATGGAGCGTTCGCGTGTCCCGGCGCAGCTTAACGGGTTAAAATGGGTGACCGGTGAGGCTTCGGTTAAGCCGTACCCCTCAACGATGGTGGCGCCAGTGATTTCCTGGAAGCGGTTAAAAATTTCTTGGGGCAGGGGGGCTGAGCCCGACATACAGATGCGAATACTTTTTAGATCATAGTTGGGGAGCTCTTTTTGCTGCAAAAGCGAGACAAACATGGCTGGAGCTGAAGGAAAGATGGTCGGATGAAATTTAGCGATGGTTTTTAGTGTCTCGCGGGGATCAAAATGCGACATGGGCAGCATGGTTGAGGCTGTGGTTAAAGGTTCAACCAACCCCAAGCATAAGCCATAAACATGGAAGAAGGGGAGAATGTCTAAGAAGATATCCTGATCGCTCGCTTGCAAATTAAAGAAATTTTTCACCTGTAAGGCGTTGGTGGCGAGATTGGCGTGAGTTAAGATCACCCCTTTGGATGTGCCAGTTGTGCCCCCGGTATATTGATAAAGCAAGGGCGTTTGGCCAGAGAGATGCTGATCGTAGGCACACATCTCCTTGGATTTAAAGAGATCAGACCAGGCAATGACCTGATCATCATAGGGGATATCAGAGGATGTGGCTTGATTTTTTACGCTGGAATAATC
>JAFSZE010000166.1 GCA_017455745.1 Desulfovibrionaceae bacterium
TCAGCCAATTCATCAATAACAATGGCAATGTAGGGCAGGGGTTCAAAATCAGCAATTTCTGGCGGGCGATTATTCTTATCATAGGTTGCCAGGCGCTTATTGAAACCGACAATATTGCGCACACCCAAAGTCGACATGATCTTAAAGCGCTCATCCATCTCATGGGTGGCCCACTCTAAGGCTGTCTTGGCATCAGCAGGTTCATTGACAACCGGATGGATTAGATGGGGCTCATCGGCATAGACCGACATTTCCACCCGCTTGGGATCAATCAAAAGTAACTTAACTTCATCTGGTTGGGTGCGGTAGAGCAGGCTAGCCAAAATGCAGTTTAAGCAGACACTTTTGCCGGTACCTGTGGCACCAGCAATCAACATATGTGGCATCTTGGCCAGATCAGCATACACAGGATTGCCAGTGGTATCTTTGCCCAAGACCATGGTTAGGGGACTAGATGCTTCACGGAACTTTTGGGTATCGATGAGCTCTCGGAAATTGACGATTTCCCGCTTCACATTGGGAATCTCAATGCCGACCGTGTCGCTACCAGGCACTGGGGCCAAAATACGCACAGCAGTAGCCATTAACACACGGGCTAAATCATCACTTAAGGATTGGAATTTGCTCACCCTAACCCCTGTAGCCGGTCTAACTTCAAAGAGCGTCACTACAGGTCCAGGAGTTATGGCCACAAGTTCACCATCAATGTTGAACTCATGGAGAGTCTGCATCAAAACCTGCGCCTTAGCCTCCAGGTTTTCAGTATTGGCTGTTTCAACCGGTGGGGCTAAAATGTCTAGAGGCGGTAGGGGGAATGGTCCGTGCGCTGGACGATTGTGCGGCTGAACCTTGGGGGCTTTGGCAGCAGGCTTTGGCGCCTCCACCACCGGTTCATCTTCTTCTAATTCGTCTTCACTAAAGGTTATGGTTGGGACAATTTCTTGCGGTTTATCTTCGATGGGCTGGCTATTAGGCTTAGGTTCGCTAGGTTGAGGAATTAAGCTGCCTTGCTTTTGCTCTTTGGCCTTGGTCTTAGCCTTTCTTTTGGCTGGCAGATCCAAAACGTTCACATCCTCATCGTCATCAATCTTGGTTAGAGGCATACTTGGTTCTTGAAAGAACGGATCTGGTTCAGCCTTGCTTTGATCCAAAGTTGGTCGTTTGGGTTTTGAAGTGCGCCTGTGCAAATCTGGAATAACCGAGGTTTTCTCTTTAGGCCAAAGAGCGCTAAGCTTAGCCCAAAATTTGCCCAAAATATTGTCGCTAGCATCTTCCCGATTGACCTGAACCTGGACACCTGGAATTTTAGCCTCGCGCTCCTTGCGTGCGGCCCATTTGCCACGAATAAAGGCCATTACGCGCACACCCAAATTGATCCATGATATATTGATAATGAGCTGGGTGGCAATTAACAGGATAAAGAACCAGAAAAGTGAAGCGCCCCACGGATTTAAGAAATGAACCGATGACTGGTATAAACTTGTACCTAAGATGCCTCCAGGACTGAAATCGCCGGCCCTAATATTCCAGGCCACCCCTGTTTCCATTAAAAAGAGCACCAAGAGAAAAATTCCCACCCAGCGCCGCCAATTGATAACTAAGCGTGAGGAAAGACAGGGGCAACCAATGGCCACAAAAAAAAGTGGCCACAAAAAAGAACACAGCCCAAACCATTCATTTAAAAAGCCTGAAACATAGGCACCAAAAAGACCGGCCTTATTGTGGATTTGTTTCACCGTGAGCACATGGTTCATGGTGGGATCGGCCTTATCAAAGCTTACCAAAGCTAGGACTAAAAAGATGGCCCAAAAAAAGAGAAACAGGCCTGTAAATTCACGCGTATAGCCCGTTTTCGTTGTGGGCAGGCTCTGTTCTTTTGACTGCGCCATTACTCTCTACCCAGATAGGATCTCGAACGGGTGTCAACTTTGATCTTATCACCAACATTGACAAAGATCGGCACTTGCACGGTTATACCTGTTTCCACCTTGGCTGGCTTGGTCACATTGCTCACCGTATCGCCTTTGGCACCAGGTTCAGTTTCCACCACCTCTAAAACTAGTGATAAGGGGATATCAATATCTAAGGGATTGCCCTTATAAAGCAAAACGCGGCATTCCTGGCCATCCTTCAAAAAGCCATCTTTGCCATCAGTGGCAGCTGCAGGCATCTCCATCTGCTCATAACTGGTCAGATCCATGAAGACCAAATTGTCATCTTGGCGATATAAAAACTGCATATCTCTGGTTTCAAGGTCAGGTTTCTCAACTTTTTCCCCTGAACGAAATGTGTTATCCTGCAGGCGGCCTGTTAAGATATTTCTAAGCTTTGTCCTAACCATGGCGCCGCCTTTGCCCGGTTTAAAATGCTGAAATTCAACAATTTCAAACGGTGTACCATCCAATTCGATTTTTAATCCCTTCCGAAAGTCGGTGGTGGAATACATGAACTACTCCTTCAAAAAAAGCATCAAGCTCTAAGTCTCAAAAAAATGCTAGCTAAACAGCCTTAAGACAAAAAGAAAGTCGCCTTGTGCCAACAAAAAAGCCTAAGGCGCCTTAAGGCAAAAAAAGAGAATTTATGACTTTAAAGAAAAAACATACCTTTGTCAAACGAAAATAAACCTTATAAAATTCAAGACAAATGTTAAAATATGCTTAAAAGCTAACATGGCGCTAAACTCAAATTTTACTTTGACCAAAAGATCTATTTTCAGCCAAGATTTTAATAAATTTTTAGCTCAATATAAGACTAGAGACAAGAATTTATTTTTTTAATCCGCCTTTTTCAACAATCTTTCCTGAAACTTAAATATCTAAACACCAAAAATATTACTATATTGATTGATAATAACTATCTTCTAGAAACGATTTGCTCAATATTATAAAATAAAAACATAAGTTAAATATTAGATCTTATTATATTTAATGCCGATATTGCGTACTTTAATGTTTAATAAAATATAAATATTCTGCTAGCATATCGAACATATTTGTAATTATCAAATAAAAATAACTAGATTAAAATCATAAAAAAAGACTTAACATCCTAATATCTTAAAACCTACATATCAACAACCTATTTACAATAATACTATCTGAGATACTAGTTTAGCGTTCTGTTGGAGATAAACACTATCTCACACGTTGGCTAGATATACAAGTGTCCTTCTACTAATGCAAGTGCTCCCTAATAGCACTCTAGGCCCTAACACAGTCTTTGTTAGAGAGTCTAGGCCTCTTAAAAAAATAAGAATCAGAAAAACAGCACCAATTTAAGTTCATGGACAAAAAAAGCATGGATATTTCCAAGCAAAAACTTCTCAAATATTAACTTTGCCAGATTAACTTTGTGAGATTAAATTTTTAAAGTTAAATTTTTAAGGTCAAATTTTATGGCTCTTTCTGTTAAGCTCACCTGTACAGCCTTTACCACCGAACAACTCTTAAGTGATGCCAAAGCCAAGATTGTTTTTGCCGGTCGTTCCAATGTGGGTAAATCATCACTTTTAAATGCTCTTTTTGGCCAAAAACTAGCTAAAATCAGTAGCACTCCTGGAAAAACCCAATCCATAAACTATTATGAACTGACCAATCAAACAGGCTATTTGGTTGATCTGCCAGGCTATGGCTATGCCAAAGCCAGCTTCGAGCAGCGTAGAGTTTGGAGCAATCTGCTCGATGTTTTTTTCCAGAAAACTAGCAATATAACACTAGTCTGTGTGCTAATCGATAGCCGTCTGCCGCCCCAGGAAAAAGATCTGGACATGATTAGCTTTAGCCAAAGTCAAAACTTAAATATTTTGGGCATTTTAACCAAAACTGATAAGTGCTCAAACAAACAAATTAAAGATAGATTAAATGAATGGTCAGGCATCTTACGAGCAAAACCTCTCCCCACATCATCCAAAAACAAAAGCGGCATCGACGTTTTAGCACGAACACTGTCTGAAACTTTAGCTGCAAATTCTCTAACTAATGAAAGTTAGGCTGATAGTTAGGTAAAATAAAAAAATTAACAGTATATTATTTAGCTAGTTTTGGTGACTTTGGTTAGTTTGATAACTTTGATAATTTGATGAGTTGGGAAATTTTAGTAATTTGGCTAACTTTAATCACTGGGATAAGTTTGATCAGTTTGGCAACTTTTGTACTTGGTATAATTTTAGTAATTTTAGATATCCGTTTCAAGAATTACCTTGTAACAAATCAATCTTCTCTATATTACGATTTAATCGTAATTTTGGAACAAATCATAAAACTAGTCAGATAGAGGGACATAGATATATATTCGTGTTTAAAAAATCTGCTGGAATTGTAATATACATATATTCGTGTTCCAAAAACCTGGCAAAATTATAATAGATCTAAGCAGATATGCATAGTAAATAGATATCATAGATAAATATATTCCAAAGATTCCACAAAAGTTAGCATAAATGTTAACACAGATAACAAGCTATTTTTAATAATAACTTAGTAAATTTAATTTCATTCAATTAATTTTATAATTTCAATCAAATTCAATAAGATTAAACTCAATTAAATCAAACTTAATCAAATAAGGACAGATCATGTTTGGTGCCATTATTGGTGATATCGTAGGCTCGCGCTTTGAATTTCACAATAACAAGACCAAAGATTTTCGTTTTTTTCACAGCCGTTGCCGTATAACCGATGATTCGGTTCTATCTATAGCTGTCTGCAAATCTCTTTTGCAGTTTGATGGCGATTATGAGCAATTTGAAAAAATTGTTTGCAAAAATATCTGAGAAATTGGACGTCAATATCCGAAGGCTGGTTTTGGTGGCCGCTTTCGCCATTGGCTTAGAAGTGACGATCCCAAACCTTATGAGAGTTTTGGCAATGGCTCGGCCATGCGCGTAAGCGGTTGTGGTTATGCTAGTGACTCGGAAGATGTAGTTAAAAAACTCGCTATCATCACCTCTGGTGTAACCCACAATCATCCTGAAGGTTTAAAAGGCGGCGAAGCCACAGCCGTAGCTGTCTATTTAGCTCGAATTGGCAAGTCCATGGATGAGATAGCTTTAGCCTTAAGCAAATACTATAAGTTTGATTTTACCTTGGATGATATTCGCCCAAACTATGAGTTCGATGTGACCTGCCAGGGCACAATGCCTGTCGCAATCAAAGCTTTTCTTGAAAGCACAAGCTATGAAGATGCCATCCGCAATGCCATCTCGGTTGGCGGCGATAGTGACACCATTGGCGCCATCACAGGTGCCATGGCCGAAGCCTACTTCGGCATACCGCAAGCTCTGCGCCAAGATGCCCTACAGTATATCCCTAACGACTTGCTCGAAATCTTACAAGCCTTTGAAGAGAAGTATCCTCCCAAAATAATCTAATGTTCATCGCGAGTCTTTGCGTATTTTTGGATATTTTTAATGCCACTAAATTTGCATTTTGGGCCACATTCATGATTTAATCAAAGGTCATCTTATCTTTTATAACTTTTATATTTAATTCAAGTAATCTTAGTAGTATTAAACCATTTAGATTATATTTCATTGAGATCACATTTTATTAACATTTTTGAAACATTGATATTATATTTAAATCAATTTTTTTTGATCAATAATACATTGTCTATATACGGTTTTCCAGATTTTTGGAATACTGCTATATGTATATGTCCGTCTATCTTTGTGGCGAGCGATCTCATTTCTTCCAATATCAGGCGAAATGTAGCACAGAGTAATTTTATCTACCATTATCTAATTTTATCAGACCTCATCAAATACGATACAATAAAATCAAACCAAATTCAATCCAATAAAAATTAACTTAATCAAACTTAATCCAATAAGGACAGATCATGCTTGGTGCTATTATTGGTGATATCGTAGGCTCGCGCTTTGAATTTCGTAACAGAAAGAGCAAAGATTTTCAGTTTTTGCACAAAAATTGCTTTATCACCGATGATTCGGTTCTCTCCATCGCTGTCTGCAAATCTCTTTTGCAGTTTGACGGCGATTATGAGAAATTTGAAAAAATTGTTACCAGAAATATCTGGGAAATTGGACGCAAATACCCTGGGTCCGGTTTTGGTGGCCGCTTTGCCATGTGGCTTAGAAGTGACGATCCCAAACCTTATGGCAGTTTTGGTAATGGCTCAGCCATGCGCGTAAGCGGTTGTGGTTATGCCAGTGACTCGGAAGAGGCAGTTAAGAGGCTTGCTAGAATAACCTCTGGCGTAACTCACAATCATCCCGAAGGTTTAAAAGGCGGCGAAGCCACAGCCGTAGCTGTCTATTTAAGTCGAATTGGCAAGTCCATGGATGAGATAGCTTTAGCCTTAAGCAAATACTATGAGTTTGATTTTACCTTGGATGATGTTCGCCCACGCTATCAGTTCGATGAGACCTGCCAAGGCACCATGCCTGTCGCAATCAAGGCTTTTCTTGAAAGCACAAGCTATGAAGATGCCATCCGCAATGCCATCTCGGTGGGCGGCGATAGTGACACCATTGGTGCCATCACAGGTGCCATGGCCGAAGCCTACTTCGGCATACCGCAAGCTCTGCGCCAAGATGCCCTACAGTATATCCCGAAAGACTTGCTCGAAATCTTAGAAGCCTTTGAAGAAAAATATCCACCCAAAATAATCTAAAATGCAAGCCAAAGCCTTAAAACCGCAATATGCGCACTTGCTTTCAAGGAAAGCTTACGCACAAAAAAAACTTAAAGCGCAACTTTAAGTTTTTAGCAATCAAAGCGCAAGTCAAAATTGCCTGCGCCAATTTCTGGCAACCAGCGACTTAGAAGTAAAGCTCGCTTGCTTTAGACGACCATCTGCTAGACGCCCCGCTTCTACTAGATGGAGCGGTTAGTCCACAAAACTAAACCGTGATACTCACTAATACCCACGGGCAAGCCCATGGGGTTGCGGAGAAATCCGTGACCCTGAGTGAGTAGCCTAAGTTCTCTAAATTTTTTAGGAACTACGTTACGAGAGAATATATAGTTACCTACGGATGTAGTGCCAAGTCTGTAGCTCTAAGGTCAGTGATTAAACAATTCTGAGGATTAGGAATAGTGTTGCTGATACAAAACCTCTCATTAACATTGGCGATGGTACACCAAACGCCCTTTATGGCGAGTAATTAAATCTTTCATAAGATTTGATCAGGAGATTATATTTTGGTTTACGTTATAAGTAAAAACGGACAACCTTTGTGCAAGAGCGTAGCTCTGTGCGCTAGTTTTACGGTAGAGCTAGTTTTAAGATAGTGCTAGTCGCTTCAAGTCTGTGAGCTAACCGCAAAAACCCTAATGTGAACATTGTCTGTAGGCAGTCCAATTTTATATTCGGTAATAGATTGAGTACTAGATTGAGTAATAGATAAGATAGGTATTACAGTTTGATTAATACTATCTTGACAAGTAAAACTATTCATAATTTAAGAAGTATCTTAAATAACACCTTAAGTGAACATTTATTCGCCCAATTTCAGACAAAAACTTGATCTAACTGCACTTTAGGATTTAGCCAAAGCTATAAATCATGCTTTTAGTTATACCTTTCTTTGAGCAATTTTACCTATTTTTTTAATTTTACAACAAAAAATTTTTTTCACCAAAATTTTTATATATTTATCAAAATTTCAAGGTGTATATTACATTTCCGCCAGATTTTTTTGAACACGGCTATATGCTATCTACGCCTATCTAATTATCATATGGCTGATTTGTTCCAACAATACGCTAGAAACATAATACAAGCTTTAGTTGTTACGCAGACAAGATCGTAAAAGCTAATAGATAAGATAATAGTTCAAGTTGAGCCTAAATAAAGATTAAAAAATAAGAATTTACTGAATGTCGTATACTGTAATTCATTAAAATTTTTGCTGAGATAAAAAATGAAATTTACTTTTTTTAATAAAGAAATACCTGTCTTTGATCTTAATTATGAACAAGAATACAAATATTTTAAAATAACTAAATATCACAATCCGGAATTTGCTCCATTTGGATTATTCTTACCTAAGATCAATAAAATTGGTATTATTTTTAACGAGTGGTGGGACAACCGTTTAATTCCAAAAACACGTTTCAATTATCATAAAATTTTTGATTTTGAAATAGATATTAATATTTTAGCGTTTAAAAATTTTGGACTTTCCTTATCAGATCAATATTGGATTTGCCCAAAAGATCTGAATGACTTACAATGGAAAGATATTAATTTATTTCAAAATAATTTTATCTATAACTTTGATTTAGATTCGTTAAGTATTTCTGATGACCAAAATTTCATATCACCCAATCTAACTACTAATGGTAATTTACCTAAAAAATGGATTATTAAAAATTCTGTACGTTGTTTATGCAAAGGAGCATCTTATCCAGCTTTACAAGAGCCATTAAATGAACTAATTGCCTCTAAAATTTTAGATCAATTAGATTTGCCACATATTCAATATACTTATGAAAATGGCCTTTCAATTTGTCCTTGCTTCATTGATGAAAACACAGAATTTGTTCCTGCATGGAATATTTATTGTTCAGCTAAAAAGAATAATAATGAAAATAGCTATAATTATTGCTGTAGATTATTTGAAAATTTAGATGTTCATTTTAAAACTATCCTAGATCAAATGATTCTATTTGATTATTTAATAGCCAATGAAGATAGGCATTTTAATAATTTTGGTTTCATTAGGAATGTAAATACATTAAAATTTATAAAATTTGCTCCATTGTTTGATAATGGTTCTAGTTTATGGTATAATAAATTTGATGAACAAATAGGCGGTACTGTTGAAAGTAAACCATTTAATGCTAATCAAAGAAAACAATTATCATATATCAAAGATAAATCAATTTTTTGTGTCGCCAATCTTGATATTGAAAAAATAATTCAAGAAATAGTTCCAAATGTTAATTATAAGTATCAATCAAGAATTGAATTAATTAAAAATGCTATTATTAAACGCTTAGCACTTCTTCAATGATCATTTTTTGCTCCTCTCGGCATGGGCTAAGGTTTGACGCTGGATCTGGCGAAAGATTTCTCTTGATTTTTCACCAAGATTTTGAAACTCCGCTGGCAGGCGCACAGCCGAGATGATCTCAAGATCAGCCAAAGCCTTCTTGCTAACATCTGTTTGGCTATCAGCATCAACCAACTGCCAAAATTCAGCACTTAAACCTTTGCTTTTCACTAGCCAAAGCAGATCACAGCGATTACCAATACGCATATTCTGATATAAACCACCGCGCATATGTTCGGCAGCAGCCAAAACACCGGCCTTTTCATAGCGTTTGGGCAGACCAAGGCGTGTACTAAAATCAAGGGCCAAACTGACTCCGCGCACCTCATGCTGATAGTGGTGGGGCAAGATCTCTTGGGGCGTATTGATTTTGCCCAAATCATGACAGATGGCCATCCAGCAGGTAATAGGGTTGCCCACAACAGCTTTTAAAACATTCATGGTATGGTTAAAGACATCAGAGGAATGCCATTTTTTGGGGCCAGCTGGAATACCTTGAGCCAAATCCAACTCCCCAAACCAGGGTTTTAATAAGTCAAATTGGGCCAAAAAAATAAAAAATTGCTCGGGATGGCTTGTGCCAAGAGCCCGCAATAGTTCGTGGGCCACACGCTCTTTGGCTATATTGGCCAAAAGCTCTTTGGGAAACTTACGTACAAGCTCTAAAGTCTCATCCGCCAACTGCCAGGTGGGATCTTGGGCTAAAAATCTGGCCAAGCGCAAGATGCGCACCGGATCTCTAAGAAAGATTTTCTCAGATACGGCCCGCAAAATTTTTCCCTGCAAATCCATCAATGATTTGGGGTGACAATAGATATGCCCAGCATCATCTAAGGCCAAAGCATTGATGGTAAAGTCGCGATTGTCCAAATCAGCAAAAATATTTCCCCCAAACATGGGGGAGTATTCACGGCCCTGATTAATAAAGATTCCGTGCGACACACCGACCTTTTTGGCTTTGGGATGGGCCGCTTTAAAGATTGCAGGGTTCTCCGAAAAGACATAGTCAAAATCATTGGGTCTGATATTTAACAAAAGATCGCGGACTGCACCGCCAACAAGATAAGTAGCCATGGATGACACTCACCTCCAAACCGCTCACGGCAGCAAAAATTATCTTTCCCTAAACCCGATTATTTGGCATTATGCTAGTGTTGGTTCGGCCTTAGATGTGGCGGCCCAATTGGCCGCTAACAATAAACTTGGTTTCTTTGATAGTGTTTTAGCCCAAACCCAGACCAATGGTCGCGGGCAAATGCGCCGCAAGTGGATCTCACCCACTGGCAACATCTATGCAACCCTGCGCTTGCCTAATATCAATCCCTTTGATCAAGATTATGCTGCACCAGCCACAGGTGCCTTATTGGCTCACGCCCTCAACGCTCTTGGCTTAAACATTAAACTCAAATGGCCCAACGATCTAGTCTGTGTGCATGATGACCAGATCTATAAAATTGGTGGCATCTTGATTGAAGAGCGGGCCGGGGTAATTTTAGCTGGTATTGGTCTAAACTATGCTTCGGCACCCCGAAAAGAAGCTTTATCCACAGATGCGCTCTTAGAAGCTAGAAGTTTAGCCAGTCTCAACTATGTTCACAATCCAAATGATCCTCGCGAATTTTGGCGCAAGCTTGTCAGAAAATTAATTTCGACCTACAAAGAAGACAACACTTTCTCCCAAAATTGGCCCAACATCTTTAATGCTTTGATGGTCTTTAAAAATGAGTCTGTGCTAGTCGAAGACGATGGCGCGACACTTCAAGGCCAAGTTATGGGCATAACAGAGCAGGGGAATCTTAAGCTTTTGACCCACCAGGGTCTTATCCAGTTGCGTTCCGGCAGCATTAGACGCCGTGACCAAGCCAAAGACTAAGAACCAAATAAAAAAGCAACTTTAACTTGATTTTGTTGGCATTTAACTAGAGGATAAATCCCAAAAAACATAAACTTAGTCTCACCAATCTAAAAAATAGCCCCAAACAACAATTAAGTTCAAAAATTTAGAAGAAATGTAATAGAAGAAGTCACGTCAACACTTAGTTGAGATGCTTCTTTTAATGGGAACTCATGATTATACCTATTAATAGATAGACTTGAAATACAATTATTATTTTCTTGGATCACAGAGGTAGCATCGTTAGTACGTTAATTCGCCGAATTTTCTTACTAAACAAAATTCGGCCCAACAGCAGCGGTGGTGCATCTAGTAGCGCATCTATTTGATAGATTCATATCTATCTACCCCCTGCCGATTAAGTCCTCTTACGCGAATAGCGTGATATTGATTTTAGACATTCGATAAATATTATATAGGACAAGGTTATGTAGACAAATACATTAAACCAAAGGAAAGAAAATCTAAGAAGTCGGCATAAATAAAGACCTCCAATTAGGAAAGAGCAACTTCCAAAAGATTGTTGCCCTCAACCTAGTTGGATATATAAAATAGATGCAAGTGCTTGATATTTGTTGTGCCACTTGGGAAGCCCAAGAGAAACGAACTGAGGTACTTGAAAAATTTTGGCGTGACCTAAACGCCTGAAATCGTTAGGAATTTAGTCTGCCCCTATTTGCTGCGATTTTGTTTTACGATTTACGACCGTAGGTATCTGTGGTTTGGCACCTAGTATGCGCGTGATCCGTATTGTCTTGTGCGATACGACAAAATATTTCCCCCGCTATTCAATACGGTGGTGGAGATTTTGTTTCAGTCCATGATGGCTATTTGCCGACCATTTTTTTAAATCGAGATAATCTTATGGGCCAAAGAATTCCTACTTTTTGGCAACTTCTGGATCAGCTTTGCGCAACATCCTCTATTATCGTAGATAGACCTAAAGGTAGTAAACATCCACGCTATCCTGAATACTCATATCCACTTGATTATGGGTATTTAAAGGATACCGTGTCCGCCGATGGATCAGGTATTGATTTGTGGTTGGGCACAGCGAAAACAAAGCAAGTTACGGCAGTAATTACATCAATAGATTTGGAAAAACGTGATTCAGAAATCAAGTTGCTATATGCTTGTACTGAGGCTGAAATTTCAATGATCTTTGAGCAGCATAACGCCACCAGCATGATGAAGGGAATTTTGAATGTCAGACCTAAGGTTAACAAAAAAATTTTTCTTGGCGCACCAATCACCATGTTGACAAAAACTGAGCAATTTGAAAGCTTGATAACAGGGATTCTCGCTGATTTGCGGGCGCTTGGGTTTGAGGTTTCAAATGCCCATGAAGTGGAACAATTTGGTCGTATTACCGACTTAAGTGATTCGATGATTGTTGAAAGAAATTTGAAATGGATTGAACAGACTGATGTGTGCGTGTTTCTTTACCTAGAAGGGGCGGATAAACAAAGTATGCGAAGCGATGAAGTAAATATAGAACTTGGATATGCTATAGCTAAGTCTAAAGACATTGTTCTTGTCATGAGCCAGGAGATCTATACCAACTCATCCCCAATGTTGCGTGGAATAAAAGATATGGCTAATGTGCGATTTGTGCCATTAGCTGATTTGACTATATATCTGCAGGGTTGGTTGTGCTAAATATTGTGCATACTCGCGTACTGCAAGGAAAAGAAAAAACAGGTTTTAAGTTTGTTGAGCGCTGTTTAACTATTGATAGACATACGAAAACTTTTATTTGATAAACTAATAGCACGTATTTACCATTAATTTCAATGTTTAAATTTAATATATATTTTTTAACACGGACTAAGTTTTTATACTAAATCTTATACTATCAATCTTTATACACAAAATGATATTTACAATGATATAAAGTTTAAAAGAATAAAACAGCCAATATATAATATAGTAAATTAAATTTTCTATTAAACTAGTCTAATCAAATTTTAATACGATATTATATAAATATAAAATCTTTATAAACTTCCTTTAAAATATACTTTATTACCTATAACACAAAATAATTATCTTATCGTATGCAAAACGATATTATATTTAATAAATTACTTAATAAAATTAATGTTGGTAAGGCTATCCTTTTTGTTGGTGCTGGATTTTCTAAGGATAGTATTAATGTTAGTGATAACAATTTACCGCTAGCAAAGGAATTATCAATACAGATTTCTAATTTAGGTCAATTTGGTCAATCGGAAGACCTAAAGTATACATCGAATAGATACTTTATAGAGCATCAAGATGATAAAAAAGGTTTATTGGATTGAATCAACTTATTAAAGTCAAGTTACGATGTTAAACTGCCTTCTGAATATTCCAGAAATATATTGAATGCTCCTTGGCATAGATTTTATACAACTAATTACGATAATACAATTGAAAAGATCGACAATGATATTATTCCTGTTGATACTACATCTCCTTTGGATAGTATTGAAATTAAAAGTAAAAGGTGTGTTCATCTTAATGGTTACATCGGAAATCTTACATTAGATACGCTTGATAAATCTTTTAAGCTTACAGAAGGATCTTATTTAGATAATACTGGATTCTTATATTCTCCTTGGTATACAGTTTTTAAAAGAGATTTAGAAAGATGTAGTGCTTTAGTATTTGTTGGATATTCGCTATATGATATAGATATAGAAAGAATTTTAGTTAATATTCCTAATTTAAAAGATAATACTTATTTTATTATAAAAAGTGATGCAACTGAGAATGAAGAATTTTCATTTAAACAATTTGGAAATGTTTTTAAAATTGGTGTAGAAAATTTTTCAACATTGATATCTAGTAATAATTTTGTAAAAAATAATAATTGTATTTCAAGTCTATCTATTAATAGGTATGATCATGAGTTTAATTCAGAAAGCGTACGCGATGATGATATTGAGAAATTATTATTCTTTGGGTCTTTGAATAACAAGTTATTAGAGAGCGATGTATTGTTTAAGGCAAATAGCTATGTAATATTTAGAGATAGAATCAATGATGTTGTAGATGTAATTGAAGATAGCAATGTTATTGTTACAAGTGAATTTTGTAATGGCAAAACAATTTTTCTTTATGAATGTTTGCCAATTTTAAATAAACGCTTTAGTAATATTTATATAATCGATGATCCTCATTCAGATTATATAAATGATTTAATCTCGATTTGTTCTATTTGTCAACATGAAAAAATTATATTTGTAATCGATGATTATTTTCAATACGTTTCAATTTTTGAATATTTATCATCGTTTAATAAGGATAATATTAGATTCTTATTATTCTCTAGAAATGAGAGACATGAAAAGCAAAAGAAACTTTTGTCAGATATAAATTTCAGCTATAAGGAATTTATTATTGACATACTTACCCAAAATGAAATAAAAAATATTATAAATTTGATTGACTCAATAGGTTTTTGGAATATTGAGTCAGATAAATATAATTTTGTATATCATCAATGTGAGCGACAAATTTCTTTATTACTTTTCAATATTTTTGAATCAGATCATATAAAAAATAAAATTAAAAGTATTATATCGAATTTAATTGATGAAAATGATGTTATAAAAAACATAACTGTTGTAGAATTATACCTTTGCATGCTCGATATAAAAATTGATTTTTCGTTATTGTCAGAGCTATCTAGTAATGCTATTTATGACTCAGGTATTAGAACAAACCCAAGTTTTAACGCAATTTTTAATATTAAGGATGGGATGTTCGTTTCAAAATCTGGTATGTTTTGTCAAAAAGTAATTAAAAATTTTATTGAACCTGACTATACAATTAAAACATTATTAACAATTGCCGATAGAATAAATGCTCTCAATAGTTATAATAGAGATGTTGTACATGATGAAATATTAAAATCTTGTTTTAAATTTTCAACAATAGAAAGGATACTCCCTGATAATGATAAAGAAAAAAATATAATAAGTTATTATGAGAGGCTAAAAAGAACAATCAAGTGGTTGATTCATGATCCTCATTTCTGGTTACAATATGGTATGGGTTTTATAGCTGTTAACGACTTAAATAAGGCACAACAATACTTAAACAATGCTTATGCTAAGGCAAAAAGACGGGAAAATTATACACTTGACAGTATACACACTCAACAAGCACGACTGTACATTTTACAAGCCATAGACTGTAAAGATATAAAAAATTCTTTAAATATTTTCAAACAAGGCCATAATTTATTAATATCAATTCAGAACTCTAAATACAAGTATAGACAGCTATATCTATATGATTTATATTTTAAAAACAAAAAAGATTCTCTCAATAAAGATCAAATAGACTTGTTTTTAAATTTATGCAAATTAATGCGTAAAAACATTAATAAGAATTTTACTGACAATGGGTCTAGTGAATCATACCTTAGAAATAAAGTTGTAGCATTATTTAATGAAATACTTAAATAAAATATATATCAATTATTAAGCTTAACTTTTGCAGTAATAGGAAGACCGTCAATTATTAAGTTTGACTTTTATATTAATAATCAGACAATCAATTTTATTGATTAGACATTAGATTGATGAGTCGTGAGCTGATTCAACAGCAGAAAATATTTGGATTCAGAGATACAATATGCAGATTTTAATTTGCGCTGAAACATTTGCTTCTTAAATCGTATCATAGATCTCTTCTGTAAAAGCGTAGCTATCTGTCTGCCAGGCATGAATACTGGCTATAAAATACATCCTCAGAATACATCCTCCAAGGTGTAAGTCCCAAGCGCAGCATCTTATGGCCAGATTTGAGCCTTTCCTACGGTTGCACACTTTATGGGCTGCTTAAAGAAGGGAAAGCATACCTTTAGCCCAAACAGGAACCATGAACGATCGGCCGAGATGATAAGTTGGCATAGTAACATGAAGTCCCATAACCAGACGGATCTACTAATGTAAAGAGGGCTGATAGTTGTGATATCTTACGACTGCCGTCACCAGCAATGATTTCTGTCTTAAGAACCGCTAAAATTCGCCTATTTAACATTTCCTTTTTCATGAATAAAATGCTCACCTTTCAACTAACTCTCACTTTTACCATAAATCAAATTTTATTCTCCATTGTCTATATTTAAAACCTTTTCTTTTTGGTTATATTTTTTTATTTTACTTTGTACAATTTTTTTAGGTATTATTTTTGTTTAGCTCTACATCATTTTCGTAGACATTATTTTTTCTTAGATCTCACTTTTTTAGATCAAATTTTAATCTTCTTTACTATATATTTTTTCTTCATTTATCTTTATTTACTATCTATTTTTCTGTATTTCACTGCATTTATATATTTGTTTATTTATTGATTGATTGATTTCTATATGCATATTGTAATAATTTATTATATTATTAACTCGCTATATTAATTTATTAACATTGATTTATTCTTATCTACGCTATCTACAATTATATATACATATCTACTCTTATCTATATTTTTTATATTTTTCTACCTAAATTATGCTAAATACATCCTACGCTTCACTTTGTTCTTTTTGACCTGCACCTAGTTAAAAGCATATATATTTGGTTTTATGCCCTAATTTACATTTTCGGCCTTCTAACAAAAGGGATTAAGGTAATGCCCCACAAAACATTTGCAGAAGTCCAACAATTTCTCAAAGGCAAAACCATCTTGGTGGCCAACCGTGGCATTCCAGCACGCAGGATCTGTCGCTCCATTCGCGAAGGTTTCGATGCCATCTCGGTTATGACCGCAACTGATGTGGACAAAACGGCTCCTGCTGCTTCTGCTGCTCAAGAACTCCTGCTTTTAGGCAATGAAGTGCGTTCTTATTTACACATTGATGAAATCATTGCCAAAGCCAAACGTCGTGGCGTTATTGGCATTCATCCAGGCTGGGGTTTTGCCTCTGAAGACACCAATTTCCCCCAACGTTGCAAGGCAGCTGGCATAACCTTTATCGGTGCTAGTGCCGAAGCCATGAATCTTTTAGGCAACAAGGTCCAAGCCAGAAACGTGGCCAGAAAGCTTGGTATACCGGTTGTCCCTGGTTCTGAAGGTGCCGTTGATATCCCAACCGCCCGCAAGCTCATTGCTGAAATGGGACTGCCCATCATGCTCAAAGCTGAAGGTGGTGGTGGGGGACGTGGCATCTTTGCCGTCCATGATGAGGCCGAGTTAGAAGACGCTTTCTTCAAAGCTTCTTCCATGGCCCAAGCCTCTTTTGGTAATCCCAGGCTCTTTGTGGAAAAGATGCTCATGAATGTGCGGCACATCGAAATCCAAGTCATCGCCGACGTCTATGGCAACGTCTTTGCCTTTGATGAACGTGACTGTAGTGTGCAGCGCAATCACCAAAAGCTCATGGAAATTACCCCAAGTCCTTGGCCTGGCATGACGCGAGAGCTGCGTGAGCGTCTCAAAGATTACTCCAGGCGTTTGATCAAGGCTGTGGGCTATTCATCATTAGCTACCGTAGAATTTTTGGTCACACCTGAAGGTCAGCCTTATCTGATCGAGATCAATACCAGATTACAAGTGGAGCATGGTATCACTGAAAGTCGTTATGGTATCGATCTAGTGGAAGAGCAGATCGCCATCGCCTTTGGCAGTGAGTTGCGCTACAAAGAAGAAAACATTCGTCCTGCCTATTGTGCCATGCAGGTGCGCATCAACTGCGAAAATCCCCAGGACAATTTCTCACCCAATGCTGGTTTGATCTCACGTTACGTCTCCCCTGGTGGCCCAGGTGTCAGGCTCGATTCCAATATCAGCGCAGGCTACGACTTTCCGGCCAACTATGACTCAGCCGGTGCGCTACTTATAACCTATGCCTTGAACTGGGAGAAAACCAGGGCCATCATGGAACGGGCTCTTGATGAATACACCATAGGTGGCATCAAGACGACCATTCCCTTCTTCAAGAAGGTCTTGGCCAATCCCTATTTCCAAGCAGGCAACTTCACAACCAACTTCATTGCCGAGCATCCCGAGCTTATGAAATACACCGATCTGGCTCCAGAATCAGAACGGTTAGCTAAGCTTGTGGCTGAAATTTCTGCCAAAGGTTACAACCCCTTTGTGCAGCGTGGTGAATATCGCTCAGCGACAACGCCAAGGCTCGGTCGCTTTGAACCGGTTTTACCCACCATCCCCCGCGAAACCCTCAAAAGACCTTCCCCCTATCCGCAAGGGGATCGTTTGGTCACACTCGACTATATTCGCAATTCTGACTATGTGCATTTTTGCGATACAACGCCCAGAGATATCACTCAGTCCAATACCAGCAACCGTTTCCGTTTAGCCGAAGATCGGCTCATTGGACCATATCTGGACAATGCCGGGTATTTCTCCATTGAAAACGGTGGTGGAGCCCATTTCCATGTGGCCATGTTGGCCAATATGACCTATCCCTTTAGCGAAGCCCATGATTGGAATCGTTTTGCGCCCAAGACTTTAAAGCAGCTTTTGGTGCGTTCAACCAATGTCTTGGGTTACACGCCGCAACCAGCCAACCTCATGCAGATCACAGGTGAGATGATCTGTGATCACTATCAGGTAGTCCGCTGTTTTGATTTTCTCAATCACGTAGAGAATATGCGGCCCATTGCTGAAGTGGTCTTGAAAAGACCTGAGGCTATTTTCCAACCAGCCATCTCCCTTTCCTATGCTCAAGGTTTTGATGTCCCGCACTATTTGGGTGTAACAAAAGAGATGCTCAGTATGTGCGCCGACATCTTGGGCTGTGATTTGGAAGAAGCATCCAAACTGATCATTTTGGGCTTAAAAGACATGGCCGGTGTCTGCCCGCCCAAATTCATGGGTGAATTGGTTACGGCCTTGCGCCAAACCTGGCCTAATCTGGTTTTGCATTATCACAGACACTGCACAGATGGGCTCTTTATCCCAGCCTGCGGTGCTGCAGCCAAAGCTGGTTGTCATATCTTAGATGTGGGTTTAGGCGCATCAGTTAGGTCTTATGGTCAAGGCGATGTCCTGGCCACAGTGGCTTATCTGGAAAATGAGCTGGGCCTAAAAACCAATCTTGATAAACAGGCCATTCGCGATGCCAACTTTGTCTGCAAACAGATCATGCCCTATTATGATCGCTACTGCTCACCATATTTCCAGGGCATCGACTATGATGTGACCATGCATGGTATGCCTGGTGGAGCCACATCTTCATCGCAGGAAGGCGCCATGAAGCAGGGCTACATTCACCTTTTGCCCTATATGCTGCGCTTTTTGGCTAGCACCAGAAAGATTGTTCGCTACCATGATGTGACTCCAGGGTCACAAATTACCTGGAATACGGCCTTCTTGGCTGTCACCGGCGCTTTCAAACGCGGTGGTGAAGAAGAAGTGCGTTATCTCTTGCAGGTCTTGGAAGAAGTGACCAGAACGCCGGAAGAAGAACTGTCCGACGAAATGAAGCAAGCCAGATTATCCATCTACCATGACTGCAATGATGCTTTCCGCAATCTGCTCTTGGGCAAGTTTGGTCGTCTGCCACTAGGTTTTCCTGCTGACTGGGTCTATGAAAGTGCCTTTGGCACCCACTGGAAAACAGCCATTGCCGACAGAACCGAGGTCTCGCCGCTGACAAGTTTGAAAAATGTCAATCTCTCGGCTGAGAAGAAAGCCTGCGAAGATCTCTTAAAACGCGCTCCCAATGACGAAGAATTCGTCATGTATTTAAATCACCCAGCCGATGCCCTAAACACCATGCGTTTTAAGGCCAACTTTGGTGATCCCAACAATCTGCCCTTGGATGTTTGGTTTGAAGGTCTACGGGTCGGAGAAAATCTGACCTTCACTGACAGTGACGGCAAACCACACCAGTTGCTCCTTTTGCGCATCCAACAACCTAACGATTCTGGTGTCTCCATCTGCCGCTATGTGCTCGATTCTGAATTTATGAGCTGCGAAGTGCAGGTAGCCAAACCCACAGGCCAGAAGACCAGCAACATCCCCATGGCCGATCCCAACAATATCTACCATGTGGCTTCACCGAGCACTGGCGATCTCTGGGTCATGTATGTGCATCCGGGTGATATTGTTAAAGAGGGCGAGGAACTCTTCAATGTATCCATCATGAAGCAGGAAAAAGCCGTCCTGGCCAAGACTGCCGGTATTGTCAAACGCGTCTTAAAGACCGCTGACTTCAAAGAAAACAAGCGCATGGAGCCTGTGGTTGAAGGCGAATTGATCGTGGAATTGGGTCCTGTGCCTAAGCTTTGTCCCAATGAAGCTTGTGGCCATGCCTTGCCCACAGCCGATTTGAATTTCTGCCCCTATTGTGGCACCAAACTGCATTAAAAATTAAGCACACAGCGCCTGTTTTTTTTCTAAAAAATTTTGACGCTTTGCTAAACTAAAATGTAATCTAAATCATAGATCTATAGGCCAGGTTTTAGCAAAAAGAGCTTTTACCTGGCTTGTAGTCAAAGATAGGCTAAAAAAAGGCCGCTTTAGATATTTGGCTAAGCTTAAAAGGCTAACTCTCAAAGTTTACTTAAAAATTCTGTAAATTTTGGCCTAAAAAAGCTACCTGCTAAATTCAAATAGGGCTTTTGGCTAGACAGAAAGCTTTTAGAAGTATACTATTAAGCCTAAATTCGAGCAGTTAAAGGCTTATAAAGTCAAATGAGATTTATCAAAGAGCTTAATCTTTCTGATCATGGTTGACGTCTTAACAGCTTGGTTCTAGATTTTTTTTAAACGGCTTCTATACTAAGCCATTTGCTGCCACATTAAGGTTGTGTTGAGCTTAAAGGCAGCAGGCTAAAAAGCTCTAACCAACAAATTTCAAGCCTGACCAAAAAACAACACACAAGCGTTTATTTGTGTTTCTGCCCTGCAAACACAATGTTTTTTAAATGCTTTTTTAATTGTTAATGATTTTGATCTAATACCTACGTGAGATCGGAGGATACTATGGCAAACGGCCAAGACAATGCTTCGCAGGCCCAGGATACCCAGGATTCTGTCGAGACCCTTCGTAACAAGTTAATCCTGACAGGGGCCGATATTGTAGCCATTGGCCCTGATGCAGAGATGATTGTGGGTGGTAAAAACTACAATACCGCCTTGATCAGTCAAATTCCGGGTATCCAAGCCCCCCACTTTAGGGCTGTTTCATCAATAGCATTCCACAAGTTGCTTGATGAAACCAAGGTCTCAAGCAGAGTTTTGCGCAATGTGGTAGACAAAGAATATGGCCGCATTGATTGGAACGATCCTGAAATCAACCATGATCCCGATTTCCTCCAGAAATTGGTTCGGCAATTGGGTAAACAAACACATGATTTGGCCCGGGCTGAAGGCTCGGATCAACCCCGCACAAAACTGAGAACCTTCATCAATAATATTGTCGAAGGTTTTGCCACTTCCCCTGAAGGCATTGATCAATTACGCAAACGGTCAGTGATGGTCCAGGCTGCCATTCTCTCAGTGGATATCCCTGAGGAAATTCAACAAGCTGTTCGAAGCGCCTATCGGGCCATCTGCCAAGAAAACGAAGACGATATGACCCCAGTGGCTGTGCGTTCTTCAGCTGCTGGTGAAGATTCACGCAAGAAAGCCTTCGCCGGTCTCCAGGATACCTTCTTAAACATGGTGGGCGAAGACAATGTTGTTGCAGCCTATCACTGGGACTGCGCCTCAGCTTACAACCTGCGTTCCATGACCTATCGTCGTGAATCCATCTTGGACGCTTTAGCCAAAGCTGAAGAAACCGGTGATGAATCCATTGCTGAAAACGCCAAGAAAGACTGGGCTATTGAAAATACTTCTCTCTCAGTCTGTATGATGCAGATGATCAATCCGGTTGTCTCAGGTACTGCCTTTGCTGCTGATACCTCCACCGGCTGCCGTGGTACAGACCGTAATGACTTAGTCAGCATTGATGCAAGCTATGGTTTGGGCGAAGCCGTAGTTGGTGGTAAAGTCACCCCTGATAAACTCTATGTCTTCACCCGCGATGACGGCACACCTGTCGTTATTCGTCAGATGGGCTGCAAAGACATGAAGATCGTCTATGACGAAAAAGGTGGCACCCGCGAAATTCCCGTACCTGAAATCGAAGCCTATCGTTGGGCACTCTCTTTAAGCCAAGCCGAACGTGTAGCCAAAGGTGTGCGTGCTGTAAGCCATGCTTATGGCGGCATGATCATGGATACCGAGTTCTGCTTCGATGCCCATGACCATCTCTGGTTCGTGCAGGCCAGACCTGAGACCCGCTGGAATGAAGAGTTGGATCTCCATCCCCACACCATCTATATGCGCAGACGCGAAGTGGATGAGCGGGCCTTAAAGACTGCTGAGATTCTCTTAGAAGGTAATGGCGCCTCCCAAGGTGCCGGCCAAGGCACAGTGCGTTTCTTGCGTTCTGCCTTAGAGTTGAACAAGGTCAATCCTGGCGACATCTTAGCTGCTGAACGTACTGACCCCGATATGGTGCCTGGTATGCGTGTGGCCTCAGCCATCATGGCTGACGTAGGTGGTGACACAAGCCACGCCGCTATCACCTCCCGTGAATTGGGCATTGCCGCCGTTATCGGCATCCAACATTTGGATGTCTTAAAGAGCTTAGACGGCTTTGATGTGACCGTTGACGGCAGCCGTGGTCGGATCTATCGCGGATTGTTGCCCTTACATGAAGTGGGTGGCGAAATTGATGTGGCCGCCATGCCGACCACCAAGATGAAAGTTGGCTTGATTTTAGCTGACGTAGGCCAAGCCCTCTTCTTGTCTCGCTTAAGACAATATCCGCAATTCGAAGTTGGTTTGCTCAGAGCTGAATTTATGCTCGGCAACATCAGCGTTCACCCGCAGGCTTTGGAAGCTTTTGACAATGGTACTCTTGAATCCATCGTCAAAACCCATGTCCAACATCAGGAAGATCGCTTAACCAAGATCTTGCGCGATCAATTAGCCAAAGGCTTGATCGTCTACAACTTCAATCTGCGTGAGTATGTGGGCGCTGTAACGGGTCTTGCCAATGAATTGGCCGCCTTGGCTGACGTGGATATGAGCCAATCGGCTGAAGAGATCTTGATCCAGCACCGCAAGATGCGTGAGTTAGATAACAAGATTGATCATCACATGAAGATCGCCTCACGCCACATTGATATCCTCAAGACCTCCGACAATTTGGCCGACCATGTGCGCTTGATCATGGGCTATGACGATGAGTTGAAATCACTTTCACCTAGCGATCCTGAAGCTGCCAAACGTATGGCTGAAATCGAAGCTAGTGTTGAAGATCAAGCCTCCAAGATCAAGGATCTGCCTTTAGTTAAGAAGATCTTAGAGGATGTCCGCCACATCCGTCAGGAAGTGGGCTTACGCAACGGCATCCAGAAGGAAATTGACGATCTGTTGAATCTTGTGGACAAGATTCGCTTCATCATCAAGTCCCACGGCTACCGCACCGGTAAAGAACACTATGTGCAAACCTTGGCCCAAAGCTTGGCCCTCTTTGCCATGGCCTTCTACGGCAAGCCCATCACCTATCGTACCACTGACTTCAAGAGTAACGAATACCGTAACCTCTTGGGTGGTAACCTCTTTGAAACCTTGGAAGCCAACCCCATGCTCGGCTATCGCGGTGTTTCCAGAAACATCCTCGACTGGGAATTGGAAGCCTTCAAGTTGGCCCGCAGCGTCTATGGTGGAACCAATCTGCGCTTGATGTTGCCATTTGTGCGGACCTTGGAAGAAGCCAAATCCATGCGTTCGTACTTGGAGCAAGTGCATAAACTTAAGAGCGGCGAAGATGATCTCAAGATCATCTTGATGTGCGAGATCCCAGCCAACGCCATTCTCTCACGTCAGTTCCTGGAAGAATTCGATGGCTTCTCCATCGGCTCCAACGATATGACCCAGATGGTTTTGGCCACCGACCGCGACAATGCCAGACTGTCGCACATCTATGATGAAGAAGATCCGGCTGTCATTTGGGCTATTCTTTCCAGTATCTTCACAGCTCAAAAATTCCACAAGAAAGTGGGCTTCTGCGGTCAAGGTGTCTCCAACAGCGTCATTTTACGCGGCTTAGTGGCTATCGCCGGCATCGTCTCAGCCTCCGTTGTGCCTGACACCTATGCCCAGACTGTGCATGACATTGCCAAGGTTGAAGCCGAAAACATTCCGTCCTCTGAACTAGGCAACTGGCTCAAAGCTCAACACCATGAGCGCCTCTCCAAACTCATGGAGAAGGAAGGCTATGGCCACATCCTGAAGAAGTACACCGAAGCTCAAGATCTCTTAGAGTGGTATGAAGGCGAATTGCAACGTCGCCATGAGCAATTGCGCGAACACTTGGCTACACCTAAGGAAGGCTTCTATCGCACCGAACTTGAGACCTTCCGCTCCATCTTCCATAAGCCAGTTATCTACGCCACTTGGGATTGGAATGATACTGTTACTGATGCCTTACATCATGCCGGCTTCAACAACTTTGAAGAGCAAATGGAAGCCATGGCTAAGACTCGCGAGTTGAATGCCTAATTCCTTCTAAAAATATAGCTCACAAACAACAAATTCTAACTAGACTTAGCCTTTAGAGTCAGCATCCATGGCACTAAAACGCTTGTGAATATGCATCTCGATAGTGCCAAAATATAGCTTAAACTTAGGTCTCACCTAGTTTAGCAATTTTACCTATCTCTTTTGATAGTGTTTATTTTATGAAACTTAGGGTCTATTCTTAGACCTTAAGTTGCTGCATACTTGCCGCTCTCTAAAATTTTGATCTAGGCACATAAAATAGCCCCTGATTAAAAATCAGGGGCTATTTTGTTTTTTAGAGCTAATTTTTCTTGGCTTGAAGCAATAAGTATCAAATCAAGACTTGATTTTTGCTCAGAAATGTTTATTTTTTGGGCGTCAACCACAAGTTACTCCTTGCTTTCGCAAAAACAGATTGGAGAGTTGGTTTAAATAGGCGTAAGGCAAAGGTTTTAATCTTGATTGAAAACGTTTTTTTGCCTAATCTCTTTAGTATAAATGCTAATTTAAATTTGAGCCACCTGAATCATCTAAATTTACCATGGAGTTGCCTAAAAGAGAGCCACTTGGATCTTCTAAATTTAAGCATTACGCTCACCTAAAAGATAAAAAGAGAGTACTTGATCATCTAAATTTGAGCCATGGCGCTCACCTAAAAGAGAGACACCTGATCATCTTTTCTCTCAAATGGTTATAGTTTTCCAGTATCTCTATATTTTACCATACTAAGATCTTTTTGAAATTTTAGTTTTTATGCAGTGTGTAGTTGATTAGCAAATTTTACAGCAAACTGATGTATGCTACAAATAATACATCAACACATTTTCCTGTAAATCTGTACTATATGGATTATCCAATGTTCAAATCAGGTATTGGTATAGACAACTTCCGTAAGTTTATTGAATTAAAAAGAACGTATGTTGATAAAACACAATTTATTGAATCGTTCATAAATTCAGATTACCCAGAGGTTGCTCTTTTTACGCGTCCGAGGCGTTTTGGTAAAACTTTAACCATAAGTATGTTGGAAGAATTTTTTAATATTAACAAAAATAGTATTGATCTTTTTAAAGATCTTGAAATATCTAAAAATAAGCAGATATGTTCTGAATGGATGAATAAGTATCCTGTTATAAATATTAGTTTAAAACAGGTAAATAAGTTATCTTATACAAAATCTCTTGATAATTTCTCAATTATTATTTCAAATATTTGCCTAAATAATCAATTTTTAATCCAAAGTTCTAAAGTCGATGAAGATGATCGTCATCTTTTACAAATTTTTAAGCAGCGTAAAGCATCTGAAGCTGACTTAGGTCAATCATTATACGTTTTATGTCGAGCTTTAAATTTCCATTTTGAAAAACCTGTCATCCTTCTTCTTGATGAATATGATGTACCTCTGAATTATGCTTGGCAATATAATTATTACCAAGAAATGCTTGATTTTATCCGCGATCTATTTGGTTTTGCTCTTAAAGGTAATGAATACTTAAAATTTGCAATCATCACAGGTTGTTTAAGGATTTCTAAAGAGAGTATTTTTACAGGAGTAAACAACTTTACCTGTTTTTCAATATCGCAATCAGACTATGCAGAAACTTTTGGATTTACAGACGCAGAAGTTGATAGGTTACTAGAACTTGCACAATTAACACATAAAAAGAAAGAAATTAAAGCTTGGTATGATGGCTATTGTTTTGGTGAAAACAGCAGTATTTATTGTCCATGGGATGTAGTTAACTATTTACGCAGTTTAAAAAATAATCCTAAAATCCAACCACAAAATTATTGGCTAAATTCAAGCTCAAATGATATTATCAAAGATTTTATTAAATATTGTAATTTTGATGTCAATGACAAGCTGGAAACATTACTTAATCATGGTGCTATTCCATGCAAAATAGATGATAATCTGACTTATGGAAATATATACAACTCTGAAACTAATTTATGGAATCTATTTTATAATACAGGTTATCTAACTAAATTAAAAAATTCTGAACTGCAGGATTATAATTTCCAAGGTTTTAGAAAAGAATTGCTGAAAATCCCAAATTCTGAAATTGAAAGTATCTTTATTGATGTAGTCGAAGACTGGTTTAAGCAGCGCATTAAATCAATTAATAATGTTGAACTAGTAAAAGCATTTTGGAATGGAGACAGTCAAAAATTTACATCCATTATTTCTGATATTCTCCTTAAAACAATTAGTTACTATGATTATCATGAAAACTATTATCATGCATTTTTAGTTGGAATATTTTCTGCTCTTGGCTATACTGTCAAATCTAACTTAGAGAGTGGGGTAGGGCGATCAGATATTTTAATAACTGATGCAAATATAAATTATAAAATTGGAGCCTGCATTGAAGTAAAACGTGTTGAAGATTCTTCTGAATCATTACAAAATAAAGCTTTAGATGCTCTTGCGCAAATACAAAAAAATAAATACTATGTATCTTTATCTGAAAAAAATTTACAAATTGTAAAATGGGGTATAGCTTTTTATAAAAAGTCATGTATAGCTATATGTCAGTTATCATAAAGTTATAATTCTAACTAATAGTTAATTATTTATTAGTTATACTAA
>JAFSZE010000167.1 GCA_017455745.1 Desulfovibrionaceae bacterium
TTAGTACAAATTATTTTCGAATGTCGGTACAGATTATAATTAAATTTTAGCGCGTTTGCCTCAAACTTTAATCACCAGGTACAGTGGCGATTTTTTTGCTTTTTCCCTCAAAACCAATATGGGACAAACTTTATTGCCTCCCGACGGGACAAATTTTATTGCCTTGTCCTGGGACAAACTTTATTGCCCTATCACAGCTCACAAAAAATATGGGCGAGTTTTCTCGACCCGCCCATTTTCAAATTAACTCTAGCCAGAAGTCTTAGATAGACACTTATCCATGGCCAAAGGAATATATGGCAAAATTGTGGCAATCTGCGTAGCAGGCGTTGGGTTAGCCAACATACCAGCCTCTCGACATATTCGTGCTGCAAGCTCACACGCTTCTGACAACTCAAAACCTGCGGCTAAGAGGCCAGTAACAACACCTGTAACCAAGTCCCCGGTACCACCAATGGCTTCCATGGCGGCAACATTCGGTTGGTCAACAGTTGCCACTGTTTGACCTAAACAAACTATGTGATCAATCTCACCTTTAACAATCAACCACTTGGCAGCATTGTCATAATCATAAGCACGTGCAATCAGTTCAGAGACACTTTGCCGCAAATCGAGCAAAAACCCCCTAGTATAAAAGGGATGCGGTGCATTTTCATCGGCCAAAAAGGATAATTCACCCAAATCAGGTGTAAAAAGATCATAATGGCTAGCATAGCCACTCATCTTAGCCGCATACATATAACCTGCATCAGCAACAAGACAGGGTTTGGCCTCTAAATTTTCCAAAGCCAAGAGCAAGCGATTTTGCCAATCAACATCCGGATATAAATAATGAAATGTCAAACCACTCAAAGCCTTGGCGCAAGTCAATGATTCTAAAAGTGCTGCATAAAGTTTACGACATCCCGCCCCTGATCCAGTATCGCCAACCAACATGGCCTGAAAATCAGAGTCAGAAGTATCCGCTTTAAGTGTTTGTTTGGTTAAAATGGCAGCAGCCAAAAGCGTAGGCGTTCCCCGAACAATAGGCAGCGCAAAATGAGTTTCCTCACAAATTAAGGTCTGAGAATCTTTGAGTGTAAGGGAAGTCCTAAGCAGAGGAAAATTTTCATCAGGCACAGAGCCTACAATCAGCCACGTTCTTTGAGCCACAGGCGTCGTGCCTCCAGAAAAGCTTTTTGCAAGGCGTAGGAGCAGAGAGTCTGACCCGAGAGCCTAGGTTCAGCTGTTGTAGCAATGGATTGGCCCACAAGCTTCTCAGCTAAGTAAGGCACATCGGGACAGCCGCCACCAGAAACATTAACAATAATCCCCTGCTCTTTGGCTACGGTAATCTTCATATTGGCCGCTCGCACCATGAACCAATCGCCCAAATCTTTGAATTGAAAAAGACTAACGGGCTCCAAAAGCTCTGAAGAAACCGGTCTAACTTCTTCAGGCAAAAGATTTGCTTCTTCCAGCAATAGTCTGATTTTAGGTTCCAGTACGGCTGAGCAAACAAGCACCATGTCACAACCGGTACGCATGGCCGGAGGCGGCCCCATAACCTCCACCTCCAAACCATGTTGACGCAAGATACCCTCAGCCCGCAAGACATCTCCCGTATGCTGAAAGCTAAAAAAAGAACGGTCTGAGCGCGGACCCTGCAGGGTTCGGCTAGCGGAATCTAACTGCTCCTGGCTAGCCTTGCCCCCGAAAAATTTTTTTATTTTGGCAAAAATTGAGTTCACCTGCGTAATTCCAAGCGTGTCACAGTACCATCAACATCGTGTGCCGTGACCTGGTAGCCATTTTTTTGTGCCGCACGCGTCACATTTTCCAAACTGGCCTGATTATCAACTAAAACATCCAAAGGTTCATCTGCATTGTCCTTCACAGCCTCATGGAACATCAAGACAGGTTGAGGACAAGAAAAACCACGGGTATCAACTTCGCGCATGATTAATCTCCTTAAGCTCTTTTGATGTGGGCAAAACCGATGGCCAGACAGATGATAAAACCGATCACAGTCGCATGGATGCCATAGGTGCCAATGCCAGCTCCAGAGCTAGCTGTACCCAAATTGTGGGCCAAGGCTGCACCAACCAACATACCGATGGCAAAGATTCCGGCGTCACTATCGCCTTCACCAGCCATAAAAAGCTGCCGACCAGGACAACCACCTGCCAAGGCAAAAGCCAAACCTGCTGTAACCATACCACCAAAATTCCAGAGACTATCAGTGTGGGCCACAGGTTGACCGGCGAAACCCAATTTTAAGGTTCCAAAGGCAGCGTTTAAACCGAACGCGACCACAAAAAGGGCCAAAATACCCAAGAAAAGATGCCAATAGCGGAATAAAAAGAGATCACGCAAAGCACCCATGGTGCAGAAACGGCTGCGTTGAGCCAAAAAACCGATGATAACAGCAAAACCTAAAGACGCCCCAAACGGGGCATGCATGGAGCCTGGGCCTTTGACAGAATAGAATAGCGGACCTGACTGCGGTTGCCCCTGAACTTGCGGAAATAGGACATAAAGTAAAAGTAAACCAAAAATCAGCAGAGGAAAAATGGCCCCAGCCATGGTGCTCTGCTTCTCACTGCGGCCTAAAGAATAGCCCTTCCTAAAAAATAATGTGCCAATGAAAATACCCACGGCCAGACCAGCAAAGCCGAACAAGGCATTGCCGTCACCACCCGCCAAACGCAAAATCGTGCGCCAAGGGCAACCTAAAAAGACCAACGCCCCCATGGCAGCCACAATACCTAACAAAAAACGCACTAGTGGAGCAGATCCACCCCTAGGCTTAAATTCACGACTAACGATGCTCGCAATGAGCGATCCTAAAACCAAACCCATGATTTCCGGGCGCAAATACTGCACAATGGCCGCACGATGTAAGCCAAGGGCTCCAGAAATATCGCGCTCAAAGCAAGCCACACAAATGCCCATATTGGCTGGGTTGCCAAATTTTTGCAGCAAAATGGCCAAAAGACCAATTATGGCCCCCACAACAACTATCCCAGGCGTTGTGGCAAAAAAATTATTTTTCACAACCAAAACCCCTAAAATAAAAAATAAAATACACGCAACTGCTCATACTCGAGATTGAAGACACAAGTTACCAACCTCGAAGCCTAAAATTTGGCATGATAAGCTCAAAGCAGCTGCAACAATAGCCAGTTTAAAAGACTAAAACCAGGCTCCAATAGGGGATTTGGTGGAAATCATTTTGACAGCCAAAAACTTTTAGGGGCTAGACAAACGATTCAGGCCAAATCCACCTAAATGATGAGTGAATCTCACAACGTGGATTCGTAAAGCCTGTAATCAGTCTCGTATATATGACACAAAATGCATATAGACCCCGAAATAAAAGATAATTTGGCGCAAAATAGTAAATTAAGATGTTAGATTTAGACTAAAGAAAAAAAAATTTTAAATTATATAGATTAGATAAAAAACATAATCATGATCAGGATCAAAATTAAATAAAATATTGCTAAATCAACATCACATTAACGTTAGCTTTAAAAATAAAATTAATACTATCTTATAGTCATATTTATTAATAAGCTTATGATCTCAAAAATTTAATCAGGAAGTTTTTAGTAAGAAAAGTTATTTTAGAATAAATAAATAATTAATCATTTAACTTGTGAGCCAATAGACTGGCTAATCAACACTTTCCAACCTGAAGGCAGTGGTAAAACCTTATCTAAGATATCAGATCTAGTATGTTTTACACAATTCGGATAATCTTTTGAAGCACAATATAGTCCAACATTTTGATACATTGAACCAACATGCATACCACCAAATTGATCATTGATCGGCGCAGCAAAGAGCAAAATCAATGATGAACCATCAAAATCACTCCGGCGATCTCCGTCTAAGACTTTCGCTATGCTATTTTTCTCAGGTAAATACTTCCAAACGCCATCACCTAAGACAGCAAAGAGCATGACTTTTTGCTGATTTCTGGCTGTGGGGATTACATGACGGCCATCGCTACGATTAACACCATAAGCTGCCCAAAGCAAATTGCTAAGTTCTGGCAACGTCAAATCTTCGCTACCCAAACGGCGATTGGTTTGACGTTTTTTCAAGCATTCCATTAAAGGCAAGCCGCCTTTCATATCAGGAGCTGGCAAACTTATCTCTTGCCCTGCGGCCTGAGCAATCTTGGGTTGGTCTAACAATGTGGCTGCTACAGCGACAACACCAGCCCCTAAAAAAGTTCGACGATCCATATGTCAACCTCGCAATGATCGAGATTTTCGCAAAAATGTGAACCAAAAAACGCTCAATCTAAAAATTAAACCTCAAGTTAAATTTTTGACTAAGGCTAAGAGCTTAAACCTAGCATTTAGTCAGATCGGATGAGTTTTTCGGTATTAGACATTAATTGTTAGACTTTTCACACAGAATTTGGCTTAAAGCTTCCAAAAGCTTAGGTACATCGATGGGTTTGGCTATATGGGCATTCATGCCAGCTTTGATGGCGGCTTTCTTATCTTCATCAAAGGCATTGGCTGTCATGGCAATGATTGGCACCGAAGCCCGCGCTTTATCCTCCAAACTACGAATAGCCCGTGTAGCCTCATAACCATTCATTTTGGGCATTTGGATATCCATAACAATACAATCATAATAGCCAGGGGCAACTTCAGCCACACGGGCTACAGCCTCATCCCCGTCACAAGCTTCCTCAACCTCCATTCCGTTCATCGACAAAATCGTTACAGCAATTTCGCGGTTAATTTCCATATCATCGACTAACAAAAGCCTCTTGCCCTGCAAGTCAAAATTTTCAACCTGGTCACTAGGATCTGGAGATGGTTGTTCAGATGAATCAAGAAAAACCTTGGAAATGACTTGATATAGTTCAGATCTAAAAACAGGTTTGGTACAAAATTCATTAACGCCTGCCAGCTTAGCATCATCTTTCTCATTGATCCAATCATAAGGAGTGATCAAGATAATAGGTGCCTTATGGCCGACAATTTCACGAATCTCACGTGCCACATCAATACCTGAACGATCTGGCAACTTCCAGTCAATGAGAAAGAGCGAATAATGGTTATTCTCAGTTACGGCCTTCTTGGTTAGTAAAATAGCCTCAGCACCAGATAAGATGCACTGTGAACGTATGCCAAATTGAGACAAAATATTGATTATACTGTCACACGTAGCATGATCATCATCAACGACCAAA
>JAFSZE010000168.1 GCA_017455745.1 Desulfovibrionaceae bacterium
CCATTGTTGATAGATCGAGAGAATATTATTACCAAGCCAGTAAATAACTAGACCTGACGGAAATGTTAAAAAGAGGAACGTGAAGACAATGGGTAAAAACATCATTATCTTGCGCTGAGTTGGATCGCTAGCCGGTGGGCTCATGCGCTGTTGGATAACCATGGTTATACCCATGAGAATTGGTGTTATGTAAAAGGGATCTTTGGAGGAGAGATCGGCTAGCCACAAGAGGTCGGTGCCAGGAAGATATTCAATAAGAGGTGCGTGGCGCAGTTGAATGAAGGTCAGAAGGGCCTGATAGAGACCGAAAAAGACCGGCAACTGGATCAAAATGGGCACACAGCCGCTCGCGGGATTGACGCCAAAGGTTTTGTAGAGGGCCATCATCTCGCGATTCATTTTCTCCTTGTCGTCCTTATACTTTTCACGCAAGTCAGCGATAGCGGGCTGGATCTCTTTCATTTTCTCCATGGATTTGTAGCTTTTAGCCGTTAAGGGCCAGAAGATGGCTTTGATCAAAATCGTTAGCATGATGATCGCGATGCCCCAGTTATGCACCAGATCATAGAACTGCTGCAAAATCCAGAGCAAACCCTTGGCGATTAGGCTAAACATGCCCAAATCAACACTTTTGGCCAGTTCTTCAGATATTTCTCCCAGTTGTTGTCTGTCCTTAGGACCAAGCCAATAGCGAACACGGATGGTTTTGGGTTGATTTGGTTCTATAACTAGATCAGGTGATTCCAATGCGG
This sequence comes from Desulfovibrionaceae bacterium, assembly GCA_017455745.1. Taxonomy (GTDB): domain Bacteria; phylum Desulfobacterota; class Desulfovibrionia; order Desulfovibrionales; family Desulfovibrionaceae; genus Desulfovibrio. The sequence goes on from JAFSZE010000168.1 coordinate 753, forward strand.
CACGAAAAACAGTGTTGTGGGCCCGCCCCTTGATGGTCGAGTTGGCAGAATTTTCAGGTAAAATGGCTGCTAAGAAATAGGTGCTCATGGAGCCAGCCCAAATTATATTACCTGAATCCATCCGGCCACGCGATTGCAATGTTTCAAGGGAGGATTCTTCGTCTAATTTGCCATCGTTATCCCAGGCGACGCGCATAACATCGTAGCGATCACCTGCAGCGTTTCTTGAATCAGCGGCCACAGTATAGGCTAAACGCATACTGCGGGTTTGGGTCCCTAAATTGAGGACAGTGATCTCTTCGTTGATTAGATAGGTATTGGCATCAAAGTTTAAGCGGCGTTGAATTCTAAAATTATCAATCTCGCCGTTAAAGGCGAGACTGCCAGTTTCATTGTTGCCAAGTTTTAAACCCTGCAAATCACCTTTATCCACCGACCATTTTCCTGTGCTCCAGGATGGTTGGCTGTTGATCAAAAGTCCCAAGGGAGCCACAGCTGCTGTGCGATCATCAATGATATTGATGAGGGGCGAATTGCGTTCCAGAGTCTGGCGATATTGCTTGAGTTCAAAGGATTTAAGCGGGGCACCACCTGAGTAGAGAATGGCCTTGTAGAGAGGTGTATCGACAGTTATGTCTTGGCCAGGAGAGGGTGTGAAAGTGGGTAAGACAGCCGCTTGATCGGCTTCTTTTTTCAGTCTAGCCTCTTCTGCAGCTTGTTTTTTCATCTGCTCTTCTTGCTGGGCGACCAATTGCGGATCTGGCGGTTGAACCCAGCCCATAAATTGGGCGAAATAGCTCCAGCCGAAAATCACAATCATGCATAAGACGATGGCTAGAATTATATTTTTGAAATTATTATCTTCCATAAGATTAAAATCTCACTAATACACTTAGCGGAAATAAGGAGCTTTTTTGCGAACTTTTGGTACAGGATCGTAGCCTGAACCGCCCCACGGATGGCAGCGTAATAGGCGTTTTAGTGTAAGCCAAGAGCCATAAAAAACTCCATGACGGAGAATGGCTTCAATGGCATAGGCTGAGCAAGTGGGATAAAAGCGACATGCCGGGGGCAAAAGGGGCGAGATGACCAATTGGTAGAAACGAATTGGGAGGATGCAGAGTAAACGCAGATAGGAAATAAGCTTTCGCAACGCACACACCCATCTCGACCTAGGTGGTTGTAACATGGAGCACATTAGAAAAAAATGTGTAGTGGATCTCAAAGGTGTGTACCAGAAAGCAGGTCGTTTTTTTGAAACAACAAAGCTAGCTCGGCCCAAACTTCATTAAGGCCAAGTTTATCATGAGCCTGTTTTTTGGCAACAATAACTATATCGGCTTTGGGTAGTTCATCAAAATGCAGACGGAAATACTCCCGTAAGAGACGCTTTAGGCGGTTCCTTCTGACAGCCGAACCTATCTTTCTGGAGACTGCCATACCCGTATGGCGAGTGGCGTCTCCAGATGTCGGTCGCAGATAAACAATAAAATGTGCCGTAAAGTAGCGGAGGCCATGGGCATAGATAGCCTGATAGACGGCTTTCTTGCGAATGCGTAGCTGCTTTGGATAGCCAAAGTTTGGCTGGGCACTTGATGCGACATCAGAATTAGGCACTTAGACGTTTCCGGCCTTTAGCTCTGCGGCGACGTAAAATGGCGCGACCTCCAACGGTACGCATTCTGACACGAAATCCATGGGTGCGAGCCCGACTTATTTTACTAGGTTGATATGTTCTTTTCATTATAAAGGCCTCCGAATAGGAAAATAAAAAGAAAAGGTGCTAAAACAAATGTTAATTGCAACTACGATTGCGCAGTCACCGTCGCTATCTCAGGGGTATGCTAACAGACGGTTTTTTAGCACTGTTATACAAAATTTTATTACTTTGGATAACTATATAAAGATAAAAGTTGATGTGTGTAGTAATTTCTCGATTTATAATTTTGCAGCTAAAGTTTGTGATATAGATTAAAAAGAAAAAACAGGCGGCCTAGAATATTGATTTAGCAAGGCTGAGTTAGATAATTCTAAACAAGTATTTTGTAGAGGAGAATCTGTTATTTACAATTGAATTAGGCCAAATTATAGGAAAACAATTCTAAGTTAGTTCGCACAATATATCATTTAAACATCTAAATAAAATTTCTTAGGATCAAAAAAGGTTTGCTACCAAAGCTTTTTAGGACAAAAAAATATAAGTCACATCGGACTCTCATAAAATAATCTTGAAAACACATCTGTATATTAGCCAAAAGTTAATCTGAGTCTTACTTGCTGATAAAGAGGCTCAATCTAGAAACTATTAGCCCAAACGCTTTGAATCTTTGGGCTAAGTTAGCTTGATAGCAAGCAGTAGCTAGGGAGACTAAGTAATCAGTGCCAAAATGAATAAATATAAAATGAAAGCTGATTTCAAATTACTATTAAATTTTCAGTCGTAAAGGTGTTTTCAGACCCGAGGGTTCGGGTGCCATGGCGGCGAAACAGAAAGCTTTTTAGACTCTTTTTGGAAAAAGAGATAGCGGGCGCTATACCCGCACAAAAAAAAGTAAAAATACACATAGCCAAGCTAGCCGTCAAGATAACGTAAAGCTCCCTGCTATTGCAAGGGTTCAGGTGGGACTTGACCAACAGGATCCACTGCTTTCATGGGCGGAGCTGGTACGGGTTTAACTGGTTCTGGTTTAGCTGCAGGTTTAACCGGACCAAGTTTTGGCGTAGAAGGCACAGGTGTTTTTTTGGCAACTAACTTTTTAGGAGCCTTTTTACGCTTGGTGACCTTCTTTTTCTTGTATACTTTGCGCTTATAGGTTCTTTTTTGGTCGCAAGGATTACAGGGCTGATCTACAAGATAGGGGACAGCAGCCGGGTCTTGAAAGTTTGTGCCCATGAGCCGTGTTTGATGGGGATATGTCACCGCCCGATAATGTAATCTGGCGCCTCCACCCTCAATCCAGTGATAGTTGAGATTGGGGCCACCTTGAGGTGTGGTTGGAGGAATTTGATTGTTGGCTAAACCTTGGGCCAAACCAGAAATAGGCCAGAATAAAAAGATTGCTAGAAATAAAGGCAGAAACCTGCTCATACAACACCTCTCTATGCCCAAGGGCTCCTCTTGTTTTTTTGGGCCACCTGCACTAGTTTTTGCAGAAAATTCGCTTGCAGGAGACTTTATGGCAGAAAGTCTGCATATTCAACGTACCAAGGACCCTAAGCCCTGCGTTATTTTAATTGGAATGCCCGGGGCTGGCAAAAGTACCATTGGTGCAGCCCTAGCGCGTGATTTGGGCTGGCCGTACTTGGATTCCGATCATTTAATTGAAGCAACCTATGCGCACAGGCTGCAGGATGTCGTTGATCTGACAGATAAGGCAACTTTTTTGGATATTGAGGCTAGTGTCATTAAGCTTATCCGCGCCAATCGTTTAGTTATCGGTACTGGTGGCAGTGTAGTTTACCGCGAAGCGGCCATGGAACATCTCCAAAAGTTGGGATTTATTGTGCATTTGGATGTGCCCTTAGATGTTTTGAAAGAGCGAATCGCGTCAAATCCCGAACGTGGCATTGCCATTGCCCCCGGTCAAACGATCGAAGACATTTTTAACGAACGTAAGCCTCTCTATCGTAAGTGGTCAAATTTAAGTTGCAATAACTATGCCATGACCGTGCAAGAGTGTGTGGCATTGATCAAATCGAGTCTGCCAGCCACTTTTTTGGAAGAAAAATGCTAAAAGGCTTCGAATTTTGTTTGAGGGAATTGGGCTTAAGAGTATCTTGAAAGTGGCGTAAATGCTTGATTTAGAAGCTACATCTTTTTTAATTTAGGATAGGGCCACATCCTAAATTAAGAGGATACGTTAATTTAGGATAGGGGCATATCCTAAATTAAGAGGATTCGTTAATTTAAGATCCTAAATTAACGTTCCCCAAATCCATCTTTTTCTTACAGGCTAAAGATTTGTCGCAAATTTGCTTCTTACAAGGAAGCGTTGTATGGACGTCTAGTAAAGGCGTCCTTTATTTGTCAAAAGGGCCAATTGCAAGATAGTTTTTTGATGGTCTTCACTCTTTAGGCTATATGTTACGCTAAAATGTACGACTAAATCTGAAAACAATGTTCTAGGAAAAATTATTTTCTTACTTTTAATAAAATACCAAATGGAATACTTTTTGTTTGAAAGTTAACTGTTATTTTAGCTTTTTTTTACTGTTAAAATCGACTCAAGGATTATTTTTCAGCAAAATTTATTTTCTTGCATAACAACTTATTTTATAAGGAAAACTATATTTCATTCTGATTTTTTGCTCCTATGTGCTGATTGAACTTAAGCAATAAAAACATTTGTAGATTTAGCATATGAATGATTATAAATGACAGGTACTTGGAATGCAATCAGTTTGTTTGCCGGAGCCGGTGGCTGCTCTTTAGGATTCAAGCAAGCAGGTGTTAACATAATTGCAGCTTATGAAAATAATGCCGCTGCAATTTAGACTTACAATAATAATTTGGGCGATGGTCTATGTCATAATGTGGATTTGTCTCTTTGCGATTTTACACTCATTATGGATCAGCTTGGATTGCAACGTGGTGAAATCGACTTAATAATAGGCGCACCTCCATGTCAAGGCTTCACTACTGCTGGAAGTCGTTTTTGGGATGATCCACGCAATGGTCTTGTTAGAAATTATCTACGAGCATTGGCTGCTTTTTATCCCAGATGGTTTATGATGGAAAATGTTGAGGTGATCTTAACAACAGCAAAAGGAATGTATGTCGTTGAATGCGTAAAAAAAATGATTGAACTCTACTATTCTGTGTTTTTGAAAAAAGTTTATATGCAAGAATATTGTGTACCACAAAGAAGAAAGCGCGTTATTATAATTGGGAATCGTGATGGAAAAGACTATAATTTTCCAGCCCAAAAGGAATGTGCAAAAGGCGCGATATATAAAAACACATCTACTACATTGAAAGATGCTATCAGTGATTTAGAAAGATTAGACTTGCCAGAAATAGACCACACAGCGCGGAGAGAGTCAGGTATTCAGCTTAAAAGAATATCTCTATTAAAGGTAGGTCAGAGTATGAAAGATTTGCCTTTAGAATTGCAAAATGATTCGTTTCAACGCCGTTCACATAGACGGGTATGCGATGGAACTCCATCAGAAAAACGTGGTGGGCCTCCAGCAGGTATGAAAAGGCTGTCATATGATGAACCTTGTTTAACAATCACAAGTGCGGCAACGGCTGAATTTATCCATCCTGTATTAGATCGTATGCTAACTATTAGAGAATGTGCAAGGATACAGACATTTCCAGATGATTTTTCATTTTTTGGCACAGATGCTCAAAAGATGCAGCAGATAGGTAATGCTATACCGCCTGCATTTGCAAAGCAAATTGCAGAGCAGATTATGTACTGTGATAATAAAGCAGGAAAGAACAAAGCTTCATTGATATATATTGATGTAACAAAATCTAATGCAAAAAGCCCTTCATTATCAAAAACTTGCCAAATGCTTGAAGAACTTATGCCACAAGAATATGCTAAGCTTTTATATAATCTGTGATAGATAACAGATGCCATTTTAAGTTTTGTGACACAATTAAAATATAGTTTTTTAATAAAATATATCTTTTAAAAGCTTGAAAACAAATTAGATTGTATTATTTTTTTATTTATTTTGCTTATTTATTTTTTAATCGTACGATTTAATAATGAACTTTGTTTTGATGGATATAGTCGTTCTAAATTAGATATGATATCGATAATCTGAGTGCTAAAGAAGCAGACTATTTGTTTGAGTTTCTATTCATAAATTGTTTTGGCGGAAAATTAGTTTCATATAGTTACTTATTTGTAAAACGAATTTGTGATGTGAAAATTATCAATGAATGTAATCATGATAAATAGTAACGAATAAATACTATTCTTATTGTTATTTATTTCTTCTTATTTATAAGTGTTAAATTTTTGACATCTTTTCGCATCTATTATTTATTATTCTTTGTGTGTTCTCTGGTATTGTATTTCTTGCAGATTTTATGATACCAGTCTCTCTTATTTGTTCAAACATTATGGTGGGAACGTAATATATTCTTTCATTCAAAAAAATCCACAAAAAAACGGTGGGAAATCCCACCGCCTAATATACAGTATGCATCGAATTTTGATTCTAGATCTAAATAAAGCCTGCGGAAGCTGAACGCTTCCGCAGAGGCTAGCCATTAATTAACTTGCTGCAACTAGATCATGGTTCATCTAGAAAAGCGCTTTATTAATAATTCCACTTATGTCCGTCGTAGAAGATCATTTCTTTCATTCTGCGGCTGCCAGTAGGTGAGCAGGTGGCTGACAATGCTTCAGCTTTAGTCTTACCCTTGCAGGTGTAAATTTGCTCGCTGTAGTTAACAAAACCGTTGTAGGTGCCGGCTTTAGATGCTGGTACCATGTGCGTAGAGTAAGCCTTGGGATCGATATGGATATAGCGGGCCTCATATTCATGGCCAACGAGTCTGACGGCCTTGTTAGCTTTGGATGGTGTGATCGTGCGGGAGGCACGGCTTAGTAGATGGCTAGCTGTGGAATTGAGCTCGGATTTGATTTGTGCTTCGGATTTAGCTGCGTGGGATTTTTCTTTGTGTGTGGATTTTTCTTTGTGGGTGGATTTTTCTTTGTGTGTGGCTTTGGCTTTGTTTGTTTGTTCAACAGGCGTATTAGGCGTGCTTTGTTCTTCTGGCACTGGATTATTTTCTGGATTAGCCATTGGTTCAGGATTGCTTTCGGCACAACCTGAGATCAAAAAGAGGCAAAAGCAGGCAGTAAGTAAAAGTTTAGACATATTCCTTCTCATAGAACCCCCAATTCACAAAAAAATCTTAAAATTTAAAGATCGAAAAA
>JAFSZE010000169.1 GCA_017455745.1 Desulfovibrionaceae bacterium
CACTTGCACAAATCATGAAAATACAATGATATTCCAAACATTCACAATAATCATGAAAACTACAATTCTATTCCAAACATTCACGCAGTGACGATACACCACACGAGTGGATCATGCGCAATGGTATATTTCTAGTTCTAGCCACTTGGACAGCCTTACGTTTGGCTTCATGCGAAACTTTGTTGGTAAAAACGATCAGTGCATCGGGGTTACCAATCTTATCCACAAAATTGCGCTCATTACGGCTAATCCAACGCAGATCATGACCTCGATCTTTTGCCGCAGCGATATAGTCTTTCTTTAAGCGGTCCATGCCGCCGATGAGGGTAACACACATAAGAAATCTCCAGGCCAAGGTTATGTATTTTTTTTGGTTTATGTCCCTTCTTTGTAATTGAAAATCACTTTCAAAGTCAAGTTCTTTTTTGGGCCGTCGTTCACCTAGAGATTTCGGAATTGGAAAAAAAGAGCTCCCCAATTATCTAGGGAGCCCTTTAAAAATTTAGGCTTACAGCCAGCGAGCTATAAAATCATGGGCCTGCCCGCCATTGGATAGATGTTGCAAAAGGGCACTACCAAAAACGCAGGCATTGGGTTTGGCATCTGCGTCTAAGTCTGCCAATTGGGCAGGGTTAGTTAAGCCAAACCCCAAGGCCAGAGGCACATTAAAAACTTGTTTGGCCCGAGCCAAAGTAGCACCCACTTCTGGGGGCAAGCTAGTTCTAGCACCTGTGACTCCCATAACACTAACCACATAGCAGTAGCCTTCAGCGTCATTGGCATAAAGGCGCATCCGCTCAACTGAGGTATTGGGGCCAACTAGAGGAATCAAGGCAATATCATGGGCTTTGAGTTTTGATTTCATGGGCGAGGCTTCATCATAAGGTAGATCCGGAACAATAATACCTGCGACACCCGCTTCCTCGGCATCTTTGGCTAAGCGTTCCAAGCCATATTGCAAAAAGGGGTTATAATAGCCCATGAGAACCAATTCTGACTGGATAACACTACGCGTGCTCTGCAATTCTTTTAAAATGTTTTCTAGTCTAATGCCTTCACTCAAAGCTTGACGCGAAGCAGCTTCAACTACAGGCCCGTCAGCCACTGGATCTGAAAATGGAATGCCGATTTCAATGATATCAGCCCCACTGCGATCCAAATCAAGTAATGTGGGCCAAAAGGTAGCTTGACTGGGAAAGCCGGCTGTCAGAAAGGGAATCAACGCCACTCGCGAAGCCTCATTGGCCGCCCGAATTTTCATCTCCAGCCTATGCATGCGCTACGCCTCCTTGACCGTGCAAAACGCTCTCAATGATGCCCATATCTTTGTCACCACGTCCAGACAGATTAACCAATACGGTTGAGCCAGGTTTAATTTCTGATTGATGATCAAAGACCCAGGCCAAAGCATGGGAAGATTCCAAGGCCGGTAAAATACCTTCAGTCTTGGAGAGTCGCATAAAGGCCGCCACCACGTTTTGATCTTTAACCAAGGAGTATTTAACACGACCAGTTTTTTGCAGGTAGCTGTGTTCCGGACCAACACCTGGATAGTCTAAGCCAGCTGAAATAGAGTGTGAGGGCTCAATCTGACCATCAAGATTTTGCAAAAGCATACTATAGCTGCCATGCAAAACTCCGGGACTGCCCAAATTGAGTGGTGCAGAATTGAAGCAGCCAGGTTCACCCGTGCCTGCGGCCTCAACGCCCAAAAGTTTAACACTTTCATCCTCTAAGAAATTGGCAAAGGCACCGATGGCATTGGATCCGCCACCCACACAAGCCACCACCAGATCTGGCAAATGTCCGGTTTGGGTCAGCATTTGTTCCTTAGCTTCCTGGCTAATTACAGCTTGAAATTTTTTAACCAGGGTTGGGAAAGGATGTGGACCTGCGGCAGTACCAAAGCAGTAGTGCGTAGTTTCTTGATTGGTAATCCAGACCCTCAATGTCTCATTGATGGCATCCTTTAAGGTGCGGCTACCACTATCGACCGTATGGACAGTTGCCCCTAAAAGTTCCATTCTAAGCACATTGGATGCCTGGCGCTCCACATCTTCGGCTCCCATATAAATAACACACTCAAGGCCAAGTCTAGCCGCTGCTGCAGCAGTGGCCACCCCATGTTGGCCAGCCCCTGTTTCAGCAATCAGTCTTTTTTTGCCCATGTATCTGGCTAAAAGGGCCTGGCCCAAAGCATTATTCATCTTATGGGCACCTGTATGGAGAAGATCTTCACGTTTGAGCCATAAATTAAAACCCAACTCTTTGGAGAGGGTTGGACAAAACGTCACTGGCGTTGGGCGGCCAGCATAGTTGTTCAACAGATCCTTAAGTTCAGCCTGAAATTTGGAAAAGGGCAGAATGTTATCCATAGCCTTTTCCACTTCTTGCAGTGGCGGAATCAACAATTCTGGCACAAAGCATCCGCCAAATTCACCAAAATACCCTTTCTTCATAAGTTTTTTGAGCCCAAAAACCTCAAAAAGCCGATCTGGCCCGAGGATGAGCGCTGCCTCCGTTTCTTTTAAAAATTAGGCCACGCTTGGCCAGCAATATCTCGAGTGTAGCTAAAAATGCTCTTAACTGCCTGCTTAGTCTAAACCATGGACCCAAATAGGCAAAGTTTATCATTTACCATGGGCCAAATACTGTCTAATCAGATTGACAGCTTCTTCCATCTTGGCTTTGGATTTAATGCCAGGCGCTTCTTCCAGGCCAGAATTTAGATCCAGGCCATCTGGTGAAAACTCCTGCATGGCCAAAACAATATTTTTGGCTCGCAAACCACCAGCTAAAAACCAGGGATGCGGAGCTTCGATGCCACTAATCTCGGCCCAATCAAAGGTCTTGCCACTACCGCCACGACTCATCCCCGCATCCAAGAGATAATAGGCGCAGTGAGCTTGTTTACACATAGCCTGGTAGAGCTGTCCTTTATGCATATACCGGTCAGGCCAAAGTACACGAATAACACGCTCAGGGCCAATTTTTTGAGCCACCTCTTCGGACTGATCCCCATGCAATTGAATTAAATCAAGTCGGGCTTCCTTGGCAATTTGTAAAATCTCATCACTATCTTCCGTCACAAAAACGCCCACACGCCTCATATTCCCTGAATCAAAACTGGCTGCAACGCTTGGTTCAATATAGCGGGGGCTTTGCGGATGAAAAATAAATCCCGCCAGATCGCAACCCAAATCTAAAGCTACTTGCACATCTTCAGCCCGTGTCAATCCACAAATTTTAATCAGCATGACTATCTCCACCCAAAAAATCTTGTAAAGCCTGTTTGGGATTGCCGCCAAGCATAAGCTTGGTGCCAATCAAGGCTGCCTTAAAGCCAGCTTGACTGGCTCTAACCAAATCAGATCTATCTTGCAGGCCACTAGCCAAAATCCACGTTTCATCATCTCTGGGTGGATGATCTTGGATTAATTGCCAAGCACCTTCACGATCAACTTTTAATGTCTCCAAATCACGCGTATTAACTTGAATGATTTTGGCACAAGCTTGTCTAGCTATCTCTAAATCAGTGGCATCAAAAACCTCAACCACACTCTCAAGGCCAAAATGTGCCGCTTCATGAATCAAAACAGCTAGACTCTGGGCATCTGGCAGCATACGCACGATCAAAAGTACGGCTGAAGCCGAAGTCGCGGCAGTTGCGGCAATCTGGATGGGGTCATAGATAAAATCTTTGCGTAAAAGTGGAATTGGCTTATGGCCTAAGGCTGCTTTTGCCCTATCCAAAAAGGTCAAATGCCCTTGAAAATAGACTTCTTCAGTCAAAATTGAAATGGCTTGGGCACCTTGGGCGTAAGCCAAAACCACATCTTCCACCTCCAAATCCAAGCAAATTGCGCCTAGACTTGGTGAGGCTCGCTTATATTCAGCGATGATGGCTAGTGGGGCATTTTGGGGTGGCACAAGACTAGCTGAAAAAGGAATGCGTTTAATATCTAACTGCTTAGGCAGACCATGGCTTTTATCTAGCTCTTTTAGTCTGGCAATCTCTTGATCTTTGATCTGACGAAAACGTTCAAGCATTGAGCACCCGCCTACCAACTCCAGCCAAAACAGCCTGTCTGGCTTTAGCCATGCAGAGACTTAAATCTTCGGTGCCTTCTAAAATATAGAGCCCTAAGCCCACATTGAGCACGATCATATCGAGCATGGGGCCAGGTCCCTGACCAGCCAAAAGATCCTCTAAGACGCTTACAGCTTCGCGTTTAGAATGCACCTCCAAATCTTGGGGCGTGCAGGGTTTGATGCCAAAATCCAGGGGATTGATTGCAAGCGTTGACACCTTTTGATCACGCAAAATGCTAACCGTAGAAGGTCCAATGGGGGTTAGCTCATCATAAAGCCCAGCTCCACAGACGATAGCGGCCACTTTCTGTTTAAGCTCAAGCAAAGCTTGCTCCATAAGTGGGATAAACTCAGGCTTAGCCACACCAAGCAGGATGTGGCTTGGTTTGGATGGATTAAGTAAGGGGCCTAAGATGTTAAAGACAGTACGTACCCCAAGTTCTTTGCGGATGGAGGCAATATTGCGAAAGGCCAGATGAAAATATGGGGCAAACATGAAGGCAAAATTGCGTTTTTTAAGCTCAGCCAAAACAGCAGCAGGTTCTTTTTCCAGCGGTAAGCCTAAGCCTTCCACAGCATCGGCACTGCCACTAGTGGATGATACGGCGCGATTGCCATGTTTGGTTACTTTATAGCCTAGCCCTGCCAAAACTAAAGCTGTGGCTGTGGAGCAGTTAAACGAATGATGGCCATCGCCTCCTGTACCAACCACATCAATGTGCGGTTCGCTAATTTCCGGCAGCAAAATTGATCGCTGTAAGACCTCTTGGCTGGCGCAGGCCAATTCCAAAGATGATTCGCCCTTCATGCGCAAGGCCAAAAGAAAACCTGCAGCCTGGGCCTGAGTTAACTCGCCATCCATAAGCTTGCCAAAAATGAATTTGCCTGTACCGCGATTCAAATTTTGTCCGGAGCAGACTGCATCTAACACCTGGGCAATCCTAGCTTGATCATCTTCTTTGCGCTCCAAAGCATCTGGAAAATTGCCTAAAAGCTGCATCCCTTCAGGCGTTAATATGGATTCAGGATGAAATTGGACCCCGACCCAGGAGCGATCCAAATAGCGCAAACCCATAACTTCACCCTTAGGACCTTTGGACACAACTTTGAAGACTTCTTTTGATTGGCTTGTCTCTTCGACAACTAAAGAGTGATAGCGACCCACCAAAAGTTTTTTAGGCAGATCACTAAAGAGCCCTTGCCCATCATGGGTAATTTCCGACTGCTTGCCATGCATGATTTCTTGGCAGACTGCAATGTTTCCCCCACCAAATAGCCCCAAGATTTGGTGCCCCAAACAGACACCCAAAACGGGAATTTTGGGAGAAAGCTTGTGCAAAAATTCCAAACAATAGCCAGCATTTTCTGGACGACTTGGACCAGGGGAAATGCAGACCATCTGAAGCTCATTGCTTTCGGCTAGTTCCAAAAGCTTAGGATCATCATTGTAGCGCACATACGGCTCATGGCCTAAGGAATAAAACGCTTGCACCAAGTTGTAGGTGAATGAGTCGTAATTATCGATGAGCAGAAACATATTCAGGCCCCTCTCCCAAGACTAAACGCATAATGGCTGATTTGTTGCAGACTTCCTTCCATTCCAAATCAGGATCAGAGTCATGCACAATGCCGCCTCCGGCCTGCCAATAGAGATTGTCATCCTTCTGCCACATACTGCGGATGGTTATGCCAAAGTCCAAATCCACACGATCATGATCCAATCCCAACCAGCCAATGGTGCCGGCATAGGGGCCACGGGATTGACCTTCAAGCTCTCTAATGATCTCCATGGCGCGAATCTTAGGCGCACCAGAAACTGTACCAGCTGGAAAAGTTGCGGCCAAAATATCCAGCCCATCTAAACCAGCTTTAAGCTTAGCCTTCACACTGCTTGTCAAATGCATCACATGGGAAAAACGCTCACTTTGCATATAGCGCTCAACATTGACTGTTCCAGGCTTAGCGATTCTGCCCAAATCATTGCGGCCTAGGTCAACTAACATCACATGCTCGGCCCGCTCTTTAGGATCATGCCAAAGTTCGCTAGCCAAAAACTGATCTTCACGCTCATCGGCTCCACGCCTGCGCGTGCCGGCAATGGGTGAGAGACGCAAATCACCATTGGTTGCACCAACCATGACCTCAGGCGAAGAACCAAAGAGGGTTAAGTCATCAAAACGCATGAAAAACATATAGGGTGAGGCATTGAAACGGCGCATCCTACGATAAAGCTCAAAGGGATCACCGCTAAATTTGGTCGTAAACCGTACCGATGGCACCACCTGAATGGCTTCACCAGCCACAAGCTCAGCTTTGATGGTTTTAACCATCTCTTTGTACCCAGCCTCATTGGGGGTTGATGAGACATTTTCAATGTCTATGCTAAGCTTTGATTCCTCGCTTGCGGGTAGCCTAGTTAAATCAGGCTCAGCCCCTAGGCTTATATGACAGAGGCGGTTGTAGAGATGATCAAAAACAAGGGTTGTGCCTGGCAAAACAAGCTTGCACTCAGCCTCGGCAACTGGCATGACCTTGGCTAGTCTGGCATTAAAAAGCGCAGCCATACCAAAACCTAAATAGCCATAAAATGCACGGGTGATGGGAGCAAGATCTGCGAAGCCTTCTGGTCGCACTAGATCTATGCTTTGCATCACTTGACGTAAGCCAGACAAAAAATTCTGGCCATCATAACGGCTTAAGGGAGCCAAACGCTCATCATTGATTTTAAGCCGCAGCAAACCATTTTCACAACCAATCTCAAGGGCATAGTGCGTCAAAAGCACACTAAATCGTCCCCAACGACCATCAACCTCGGCGCTTTCAAGTAAAATTCCCTGACCCTGCCCCACAAGACTCTTAAAGAGACTTATGGGAGTGTCCATATCTGCCGGTAGCCACTCGGCTTTTTGGTGCAAAATCACCTTTGACTTATCCATTACTTACCTCTGTTGACGCGAGCCTAAAAAAGCGCTCTGGCTTGAGATTGAGTTTTTCAACAAAATGAGGGCGACCTTGAGATTAACCAAACGCTTTGGGCTATTCCGCAAAACAAAACAAAAAAAGGCCATCTCGCAAGGAGACGGCCTTTTGTCTATAAAAATATGATCTATTGCCTCAAATTTTTGGACGCAACAAAGCACACATCTCCTTGGGTTGAGTGTGGATAAAGAGCCACCAAAAGTTGGCAAAAGAAAAAGATGTGGTCATTGCGTACATAGGGCGCAAATTAGCTTAGAGCAAGGATGACTGTCAAGAAAAAAAATTAGCTTGTTGTTAAAGGTAAAATTTGATGTTGGTTTGTAGTTTTACGTGATACAAGATTGTTGATCGCAGGTAAATATAGGTTTTGTGGTAGCTTATGAATTGAATTTTAGGAAATCTTGGAAGATAAAGTTATTGGTATAAAAAGAAAATTTTACATTTTGTCATACTTTTACCGTTAGAAAAATCATTTTATTGATTCAAGATGTTTATCAGCTTTAAACTATTTCTGTATATTTTAAATTATATAAATCAAATTGAAGCTTTAGCTAAATATTCTGCTGCGGTTTTAGCGAACTTTGCAGCAATAGCCTTGGTCTTTCACTCTACCAACATAATTGGCCTTGCTTGGCTATAGCAGTGATTGCAGCGAATCTTGGAGCAATTATCCTTTGGAGGACGTTTAGATGAGCATCTACTTTGCCGTATTACTAGTTATTTTGGGAATAGGAGCGTTTGGCATTTATATAACCAGAAAGCCTTAATTAAGCTGATTGCAGTACTTTTCTCCTGACCATTCAGTCAGTTGGGTGGGACAGAAAAACGTGCTGTAACTGCACTTTCGGTAGCCTACATCCTGAACACTGCTTTTGGTTACACATGGTTTTAGCAAATTTTACCTATCTTTGATAGTGTTTTATATGTTTTAAACATAAATTGTTTTGCAGTAAACTAAAAACAATTTATTTTTTATCCAATGAAATAAAAATATAAAAACAAGATTGCCGGTATTTTTTTGGGCACGACAAAAGACACGCTGTCTTATCATGAAGGCGCGGTTCCCCTATGGTAACCATTCAGGTGAAAATAAAGGGAGGTTGATTTTCTGCGGTTTTGCAGGTTAGAAAATGTCTAAAATGTTCCTAGGTATAATCCAAAGCCTCGATTTTATAGGCTTTCTCGATTTGGATTGTCACCCACCTAAATGGTTACCCCCTATGGTCTCAACTATTTTGAATCAAGACCCCAGTACATATGAGCATTTTCAAAAATCAGATTGCAACAAGCTATCCACTATATAAAAAAATACCTATTAGTATTTACTAACAAAGAAAAAACAGTATTATCATGTCTGAATACTTTATGATTGATTTGTTTGCTGGTGCAGGATGCTTGTCATGTGGTCTCGAGCTGGCTGGTTTTACTCCTGTTTTAGCAAATGAGCTCGTTGATCAATACGCTCACACATATCATATTAATCATCATGATACAAAAGTTATTGTAGGAGATGTCAGGCAAGTAGACGAAAAAGAATTGCATAGTCTTATAAAAGAATACGGAGAAATAGATCTAATTGCAGGTGGTCCTCCATGCCAGGATTTTTCAATGAATGCACCAGTTCGGACATTAGACGATCCTAGAAATCATCTATTTAAGGAATTTTTAAGGATAGTCGCAGACATCAAACCTAAAGCAGTAGTGATAGAAAAGTACCAGGCATTATATCTCTTGGAAAAGGAACAGTTATAGAGCAAATCTACAAAATATTTCATAAACTTGGATATAAAGTTGATCATCGAATCTTATTTGCTGGACATTATGGCATTCCTCAAATGCGCTTTCGAACTGTATTTATTGCAATAAGTAATTACACACACGAAATTAAATTTCCAAAACCTGAGTATTATGCTACAGCAGTAGCAAATTTTCATGGTTCAAAGGAACTTTGCTACAATCTTATGCCGTTGGAACGATATATTTTAAAGAATAAGACTACAGTATGGGATGCTATTGGTGATCTTCCTGAAATTAAAAATGGAGAAAATAATGGAACATATGACTATTGTTCCCCTGCAGATAATGAATTTAAACAATATGCACGGAATGGATCAGTTAACATAACATCTCATTTTTGTTCAAAACTATCTGCAATTAACATAGAACGTCTTAAGTATATGTGTGCCCGGCATGG
>JAFSZE010000170.1 GCA_017455745.1 Desulfovibrionaceae bacterium
TGGGCAGCTTAGAAAGACTAGACTAAACGTAATGACAGTTTGCACGAAAATTAGCCCAAGACTTAGCTTAAAAGAGCAAACAGCCCATGGCTTGCCAGAGTGGCAAAAATGTTGCAGAAAAAGCTGTGGCCACAGCTTAATTTAAAGAGTATCATGGCCAAAAAGCTAATCATGAATCTGGCCAAAATTAAGAAATTTTGCGTCCAAACAGCCTATGCAATTTTTGGGCAAAAGCTAAAAAAAACATTTTTAGCCCATATCTAAACCTAGCGGCCCAAATTGACCAAACTTTTAGACAATGGGCAATCTTTCAAAACTAAGCAGCCTAAAGCAAACTGTCAAGACATAAATTATTTTGCTATTTTAATGCTCGGCTCAAGCCATTTCTTTCTTGGTTAAAAAAAGAATTAATATATCTAGCAAAAGTTGAGATAAAAGATCAGAGCCTGGATATCTTCTAAGATTTGCGCTTAAAAATTTTTTCTAAACACACATATATGTCAATATAGATTTCTTTTACCTCTAGATAAAACATGATATTATCTCTCAATCTTATAAAAATAGCTTAATCAAAAGCTAAAATCGATTCTATTTATAAAATATCTCTGTGTTCATCTAAATTAGCAAAACTATACAGGCTTTTAAAGACATTTTATTTAAATCTAAATGATCTAACTATTCTTTTATATTCTAAATGGCTATAAAACGTTTAAAACTATAATCCTACGTCTTGCATAAAATTTTGTCCGTCATTTTCTTCTTGCTAAGATTACGCAATATTTTTTTGCATCAACCCCTTAAACTATACCGATAAAAAGTAATTTATGAACATTCTAATTGCCCACAACAATTTTCCTGGCCAATTTCATCGTTTGGCCATTGAATTAGCAGCTGATCCTAACAATAAAGTTGTCTTCTTATCGCACTATCGACGCGGCGATGTGAGTGTGCCTGGGGTTGACTGGCGGCAGGTACCTATCCCCCAAGAAGAAAAGACTGACAACATTCCCCGCAAAAAATATCTGGATATTTTGGCTCGTGGCGAACGTTTTGCCGATGCCATGGTCACTTTATCCAAAGAAGGTTTTAAACCTGATGTGATCTATGGTCATGTGGGCTTTGGTGTCTGTATCTATGCTCCAGATATTTTCCCAGATGCCGCCCAGATGGGCTTTTTTGAATGGTTCTATTCTGACGGAGCTGATGTGAAATTTTTTGCCCGTGGCAATCCGGTACCATTAAGCACCAAGGCTGAAAACAGACAGTGCAATATGTGCGCCTTGACCGCTCTAAATGACTGCGTCTTGGGCATAACTCCCACCCAATGGCAGTACGAACAGCACCCCCTGCCCTATAAAAATAAGCTCCATGTGCTCCATGATGGGGTGGATACCGATTTCTTCTCACCCAACAAGACCAAGGGCGTTAAATTAAAAGCTCTTGATCTCTCCCATGTGGAAGAGCTAGTGACCTATGCTACGCGTGGTCTTGAACCCTATCGTGGTTTTCATACCTTCTATCGGGCCATCCCGGCAGTCTTAGAGGCTAGACCCAAAGCCCATGTGGTGATCATGGCTGATGATCGGGCTCCCTATGGCGGTCCTAGAAAAGATGGCAAAACCTGGAAGCAGATTCTCCAAGACGAAGTCAAAGTTGATGAAAGCCGGGTCCATTTTTTGCCTTTCCAGCCTTATCCAGAATATCGGGCGCTCTTAAGAGCCTCTGACTGCCACGTTTATCTCACAGCACCTTTTGTGCTCTCTTGGTCCATGCTTGAAGCTCTCTCCATGGGCTGCGTTGTGATTGGCTCAGATACCGAACCTGTGCGTGAAGTCTTGCGTGATGGCGTCAATGGCTTTTTAACCGATTTTTGGGATCCCAAGCAGTTGGCTAGCAAAATCATTGCCGTTTTGCAGCAACCGGAAAGATTGTTGCCTATCAGACGCAATGCCAGACAGACCATCTTGGATAAGTATGATTTGCGCAAACTTCTCCCCAAACATGTAGCCTTAGTCAAAGCTTGTGCGGCCTTGGGGAGGGCTAGGGGATGAAAGCAATAATTGCCAATGTCCCTAACCTTGATCTTGTTCAATATCTCCCACCTAAGGCCAAAAATATTGTGGAGTTTGGCTGCCATGATGGCAGTTTGGGCGATCAGTTTAAAGAGATCAATCCCAAAACACGCTATGTTGGCTTTGAACATCGCAAAGAATTGTTAAGCCATGCCAAAACA
>JAFSZE010000171.1 GCA_017455745.1 Desulfovibrionaceae bacterium
GGCTGTGCGGTCATAGGCACACTGTACCGTGTGTATGCGTTCTTACGAACGCTTAAGCTTAGGAGCATGCTACGACATGACGCTAGGACTTCGTGGATGAACTGCAAGCCTCGACCCCTTGCGGGTCGGGGTGATTGACAATCTTCCTCCGGGGGCTAACAAAATATGCGCATCATCAATGTGCGATTTAAAAACTTAAATTCTTTGGTTGGGGAGTGGAAAATAGATTTTTCACTCCCAAGTTTTGTTAGTGATGGCATCTTTGCCATCACCGGGCCTACAGGTGCTGGCAAAACAACCATTCTGGATGCCATCTGTTTGGCTCTCTATGGACGCACACCAAGGCTTAGCAGCATTTCGAACACAGAAAATGAAATCATGTCCCGCCAAACAGGCGAATGCTCGGCTGAAGTCACCTTTGAGCTCTCCGATACCACTGGCCCCAAACTGTATCGCGCCAGCTGGAGTCAAAATCGTGCCCACAAAAAACCTGACGCTAAATTACAAAATCCAAAACATGAACTGGCCTATGCCGAAAGCGGCAAAATCATTGAATCCAAGCTTACTGCTGTCAAAAGCAAGATAATTGAGCTTACGGGATTAAAATTCGAACAATTCACCAAATCCATTCTCTTGGCCCAAGGCAGTTTTGCAGCCTTTCTTCAAGCACCGGACAAAGATCGTGCCGAAATTTTAGAGCAAATCACAGGTACAGAAATCTATAGCCAAATTTCTGTCCATGTCTATAATCGCTCCAAAGAAGAACAGAAAAAATTGGAGACTCTTGAGACTCAAGCCAAAGAAATCAGCGTGCTGACTACAGAAGAAGAAGCAGAGCTGACCAAAAACCAAGCTGCAAACAAACTTGAAGAAGAAAAGCTGACCCGTGAAATTGAGCTTCTAAACAACCAGTTAGCCTGGCTTAAAAATATTCAAACCCTCCAAGCAGAGCTTGGACAGCTCAACCAAAACTTAAAGTCTCTTGAACAAGAAAAAGAAGCCTTTGCACCTAATAAAGAACGTTTGGCCCAAGCGGCCAAGGCCGCTCAGATCGAGGTTCCATGGGGTAAAACAGTTGAAATGCGCAATGAAACTGACACAACGCGCAAAGCACATGAAAAAAAGACCCTGGAAATTCCTAATCTCGAGTCAAACGCGAAGAAATGTCTGGAAAACTTTGAGCTTGCTACTAAGGCAACCCAAACGGCCCAAGACAATTGGCAAAAACAACTGCCCATTTTCCAAGAAGTGCGCAGCTTGGATGAAAAAATTAAGCTCTTAAACAAAAATTTTACTGCTGAATCTTTGCGCAAAACCAAAGAAGACACGACCTTAGCTAATCACCAAAGCGAGCTTAAAAAGATCACCCAAAACTTAAATCTAATCAGCAAAGAGCAAGCTGAACTTGAACTTTTTTTCCAAGCTAATGCCAAAGATGAAGAGCTGCTTGGTGTTTTATCCGGCTTGGAAGAGCTATGTAATGCTCTGTGGCAAAAGGAAAAGGGGCTAGACAAAGCTGACAGGGAGCAAAAAAAGGCCCAAAGCGATTTAACTGCCTACAAGCAAAACTTGCAGACATTGGAGAAAAAACTAACCAGCGAAAACGCCAAACTTGAAGAAATCAAACGCCGTTTGGCCGACAACAAGGCCAAGCAAGAGTCTCTGCTAAATTCACAAACTTTACGCGAACTTGAAATTGAACTTGATGGTCACACGCAAGCTTTAAGTCTTTTAGAGCGTATTGCTAGCCTTGAAGAGCAGCGCCATAAACTAGAAGATGGTCAGCCTTGCCCCTTATGCGGAGCAGTTGAACATCCTTATGCTCGAGGCAATGTGCCAACGGTAGATGAAAAGCAGAAGGTTATCGCAGCCTTAAAGACTAGGATCCGAAGCATCAAAGATCTCGAAGCCAACGAGAAAAAAATCAACCAAGAGGAGATGCGCGAACGGGATAATTTGAACAAAATTAGCCAGGAAAGGGCAGTTTGCGCCACCAATGTGGAAAATTTGACCAAAACTTTACAGGATCTCAATACTCAATTCTCCGCGCTGCAAAAGGAATGGCAAGAAAACTACACTGCACTCGAGGGGACATTCAAAAGCTATAATGTCAGCTTTGTGAGCGGCAACCTCAAAGAAGCCCTGGAAAAACTAAAAATCCGTCAAGACAACTGGCAAGCCAAGACCAAGGTCAAGACTGACCTGGAGAAAAAGTTCCAAAAAGACGCTAGCGAAAAACTTAAGATCGAAAGCTTGCTACAAAAACAAAACGATCTCTGTTTGGAACTTGCAAAGGAGCTTAAGACAAAAAAAGATGAACTGGATCAGGAATGTGCCAAGCGCAAAGAAATCTTTGGTGATAAAAATCCCACCCAAGAAGAGGCTAAACTAAAAACTGCTGCTGACAACGCAGTGGGAGCGGAAAAGAAAGCCCAAAATGAGAAAAATTTGGCCGACAAGAGCCTTGAAAAAGGCAAAACAGCCCTTGATACAACCAAAGCCCTCTTGGCGGGCCAAGAGGCCAAATTAAGCAGCCTTGAAGCCGAATTAAAAGAAGCTCTAAGGGCCCAGGGGTTTCCTGATGAGCAGACTTTTCTGATGGCCAGACTCTCGGAGAAAGATAAGATTAGCTTAGAGAATCGCTCCAAACTTTTGGACAAAAAAGAAACTGAGCTTTTGGCTAAGGAAAAGGATTGCCAGGCAAAACTTGCCAAAGCTAAGGAAGAAGATCTGACCAAACTAAGCTTTGAAGAAGCCACCATGGCCTTCAGGACTAAGGACGAACGCCGCAAGCAAATAAACCAAGCTTTAGGTCAGATAGCCCAAAAACTTAGCGAAAATATCAAGGCCAAAGATAAATTAGCCAAACATAAACTGATCCTTGAACAACAAGCGAAGGAAACAGCTCGCTGGGGAAAACTTGCCGCATATATTGGATCAGCCAATGGACAACGATACCGCGCCTTTGCCCAAGGCTTAACCTTTGAATTTTTGCTCAAAATTGCCAATCGTAAGCTTGAAGGTATGCATGACCGCTATCTGTTGTGTCGGGTTGAGGATTCACCATTGGAATTGAATGTGATCGACAACTATCAAGCAGCTTTACGCCGTTCAACCAAAAACCTCTCCGGCGGCGAAACTTTTTTGGTCAGCCTGGCTCTAGCCTTGGGGCTAGCCCAGATGGCTAGCCAAAATGTCCGCCTGGATTCTCTCTTCTTGGATGAAGGCTTTGGTACACTGGATGAGGACGCCTTGGAAACTGCGCTAGAAACTCTGGCCAATCTCCGCCAGGATGGCAAAATGATTGGCATCATTTCCCATGTGGCCGAACTCAAAGAGAGGATTCCGACCCAAATTGAAATTACCCCCATACGGGGAGGTGTGAGCAAAATAGAAGGCCCGGGCTGCACCATGCTGTAAATATAGATAAAAACTTGAAGAACGTTTTTAGAAAAAGTTTTTAAGCTATAAGAAAATAGTTATGCAAAAATAGCTATCCAAAAAATGAAAGGGAGCTTTACTACGAAGCTCCCTTTCATACTTTTATGATATTTTAAATATTTTCATCACTATTTTATTCGTATTAGTTGTAACTTGTACTATTTATTTTTATTTGGTTCCATTTACTTCACTTATTTTAGTTATTCTATTGTTTTTAATACAAACGTTATATTCTCATTAAAGTATTAGATCTGATAATTATTTTATTGATAGATTATTTTATTAATGTATCACAATGCTAATATATTATTATATCGCTGTAATGCCATATTGTTATGTTATCATATTGATATATTGTTTCATTTATATGTTGTATATATTGTTTATTTCCGATATTATTACGTTATATGGTTAGATAATTGCATATAGCCTGGGGAAAAGCCAAAGATTTTGAAAAAAACATATAAGTATAATTTTAAGAGTCAAATAAATGTTTTTGTATTTGTAGTTTAA
>JAFSZE010000020.1 GCA_017455745.1 Desulfovibrionaceae bacterium
GCAAAAATAGAAAAAAATTTTTCATAATGAACAATTTGTTTTTATTGTATCTACAAGAAAAAAATTAAAATTCAAAACATATAATAGTAATCTAAAACTATTAGGTTTATAGCATAATGATGGAACAAATCATCCAACTATGTGCTAGAATATATGAATATGCGCATAGTGCCGTATTCCAAAAATTTAAATAAAGCGTAATATCACCTTTCTAATTACCTAGGTATTGCTTACGAAATTCATCCAAAAATAGAATACTTGTTTCAAGTTCTGTTAAATGTCCTGTTTGCCTGCGAAGTCTTGCCACCACTTCCTCAAATGTTGCATTAGGTCCAGCATTAAGTTCAGTTAAAAGATTTTGTATGGCTGCATCGTATTCACCAAAATCACCGGTAGTATTTTGAGCATCCAAATCAGCATGAAATTTATTAAATCCTAACGTATCTTCCACATAGCCTAGCAATGTTTCCATGCGATGCTGATAGGTATGTTCTGCCAGGACTTTCTTATAGGCTTTGGCCACAATTTCGCACCGTTCAGCAGGATGATGGAGATAAAATTCGATCTTCCTGTAGAGTTCATCAACGCTAGCAAATGTCGCTAGTTCATCAGCCTCAAAAAGCTCAGGCAAAAGGCTGCGCTTATCTACTAGCTGAAAAGCTTCCATGGCTGCCAGCTCAAAAGTGCGTGGATTAACAAAATCTCCACCACTGATCAACTGATCAACTTTAATGCTTGAGTGTAAATTTAGATTTATCTTGCTGGCATTATAAATTTTAACGCTTTCCTCAGAGCTGATTCTTTGCCCCTCTCTCTGAATATTAGCCGCCAAAATCTGTTCACCATCCCAATCAGAACCCCAAATTTTAAAATTTTTACCGGCCAATGATCGAAATGCCAAACGGCGATTGGGATAGCCTGCACCAAGAAAACCTATGTCCGCACCATAGATTTGTTCTTCAGCCGGACTAAGAGTAATTTTGTGGTGAAATTTAGGTAAGGCAGCCAAGGGTAAGTATAAAACCCGATTTTGACCTATCCTTGCAAGCTCGGTCAAAAACGGTTCTTTTTGGATCACAGCAAAAACATCATAGAGCGGGGCATAAAGCTGCCAGTATTGAAAAAGTTGATAATCCTCCACAAACCACATGACTGTGCGTACACCAGCCTTACGCATTCTGGCCAAAATGGGTTTACTTACCGGTGCTTGGGCCATTGCGAGCAAAAGATGCGGTTCAAATGACTCGGTCTGGGCCCAAATGGCCTGCCCAACTATTTGAAGAAATGAACGCTCGAGAGGAAAAATCTGCTCAGGAGAGAGATCTAAATTTTTCAAGCCTGTAAAGGTCGAATAAAAAATAGGCGCTTCAAAGACTCGTACACTGTGTCCTAAACTCTGCAAAGCTTCCTGACAGTAACGCCCAATGGGCAACGAGCCTCCATACATAGGCAAGACAACTAAAATCCGCACAGATCTTCTCCTTAAGCATACCTGGTGTTGGGCAACATCCACTCTAAATCTTGGCTAAACATATCAATGATTTCGGCTAAATCTTGTTCAGAACAATCCAGACGTTCAAGACCATCTAGATGAAGATAATTGGCGATAAAGGCTCGCTGTGTCGTCCGCGCTGCTTGCATAGAATCAACTCCGGCCAGAGGCCTAAAACTCACGCCAAGCGCATCAAAATCGCTCACAAAGCACAGCAAATTAGCGGGCATGTCAACAGATTGTCCGTTCTCAAAACGAGTTATGGCCCGCCATAACTCGCGAGTTTTAAAAGGCGAAAGACACTCTAAATTATGTGTACAAGAAGCTTTTTCTAAACATGGCACACATGGAGCTGCTGCTTGAAAAACAACGTGTCCTGCACCATAGGGGCCTGTTTCATGACAGAGGGCTGACGACAAAAAAAACGCTCGGATCGGTATTCCTAAATGAGCCGCTAGGTGCATAGTACCTGTGTCAGGTGTGAGCAAAAGATCTAGAGAACTCACAACACTATAAAGATCTGCCCAAGAAGTTTTCCCCGTCAAATCCTCCAAATTGCGCTGGATGGCCGCAGATAAATGTCGCCTTGTCTGATGCGCATTGGGCTTTTCAAGCTCCGTACCTAAAAAATAGACTTTGGGATTGTTATAGATAGCGCTATAAACTTGGATTAAATCGGCCAAAACAGCTGGAGGCAAACTTCGCCGTTCTTCTTGCCCTGATAAAACAACGCCAATTCCCCCACCGTGCCTGCAAGGCTTAGGGTTAACAAGCGTACCATCTATGGGATTTTGAGCCAAATGCGCCCAAACATCAACCAAATTGATGGCCGAATGCTTCCTGTTAATAGTCATTTGTCGAATCAAACGCAGGAAAGGAGACTTTAAGATCCCACCGTCTGACGCAAAATTAGGTCTGTAACCCAAAATATTGCTTTCGAACATACGACAGATGGCACTGGTCATTGGTGAATAGTTGCAGTTGTAAATTTCTTCAAAATGCAAACAAGAAAGACTTTGTAATATCTGACGATTTTTTGCCACGCTATCCAAATCAATTTTGCCGTGAAAATGAAATGGATAACATATTATATTGGGATAAATAAGCTTAGCCAATGCGACTAAGCCCTTATCTAAGAGCAAATGCACTTGCCCCTTGGCTTGTAGCGTCAGTATTAAGCGTTTAGTTTGGATGAGATCTCCAAATCTTGCCGCTTGAATCACAAGATAATCTGTCATAGTATACCTTAACAACAACTAGATAAACTTATTCAATAGATTATTAACTATAAATAATACTATAATAATTATTTTTTATACATTAATCATTTTATCCATTCTCAGCTAAGAACAACAAAATTACAAACTATCAAATGAAATAATAGTTAACAAGATTGTTCTATTAAAAAATACAATAGTGTTATTGTAAGAAAAAAATTAAAAAACGAAACAATAATATTGGCAATAAACACCTAAAAATTTATTGCTTAAAACACTTGCATATGTCGTAAAAAAAATATATGATCGCAACGAAAGTTATATTTTCAACAATAGACTAACCTGTTGGTATGTTTATGTCTGATTATCAGGATTTAAATCCTACTACTGATTCAAAATATCACCTAGCCATTTCACTCAAAGATCAAACCTGTATCATTGTAGGTTTTGGCGAAGTAGGTCAGCGAAAATTGCACGGTTTGCTCAAAACAGATGTAGGCGAAATTAAAATTTTTGATCCAGCTCTTGAGATAAAAAACTCTCCTGCAATTTTAAACAATCCCAAGGTCCTGGTCTGCAACAAAAAAGTTTCCACCGAAGATTTACTTTCGGCCACTCTAGTCTTTGCCTGCACAAACGACAATATAGAAAACGAACGAATTGCAGCTATTTGCCGCCAAGCTCATATTCTTTGCAATTGCACAAGTTCGCCTAGCAAGGGTCAAATTACCATTCCATCTGTCATAAGTTTGGGCGGTCTGACCTTAACAATCTCAACTGCTGGTGGCAGTCCGGCCTTAAGCAAAAAATGGCGCCAGGAACTTGAAGAATGGGTTGGCAAACGCTCTTTGATGGTTAAATTGATGGCAGAGCTTCGACCACTAATTTTAAGTTTAAACAAAGACTCCAACGAAAATAGACGTCTTTTTCGCGACTTAGCTTATAGCAACCTCGAGGAGCTCCTTAGCAAAAAACAATTTCAAGCAGCCCACGATCTGCTTGAGAGGTATTTACCAAACGAACTTAAAAACTCTATTGCCCATATTTTGGCTACGCTACAAACAGATCAGCCCTAAAACTTGATCTTGCAGTAAGGAAGTACTGCAAGCCTGTCTTGTGCTGCTAATCACAGCTTTTAGGGCTCACTTGGCCACAAATTTAACTTCGCACGCCACGAGGCTCCCATGCTTTCGCATCAAGCGTCAACCATAATCACGATCATTTTTTATGCCGGCAGTACCCTGCTCGGCCTATGGGGTATGCTTAATCGCAAAACGTCCTGGCAAAGCGCTGGCTGCTGGCTAGCCTTGGCGGGTTTTATCTTTCAAACTTTGACTCTAGCACTTGGTTTCCACAAATCCTTTCCCAGTGGCTTAAGTGCAGGTGCCTACTTGCAAATGCTGGCCTGGTTTTTGGGTTTAAGCGGTTTAATAATCTGGTTAAAACTTAAACAACGCACTGCCCTAACTTTTGCCACGCCTTTCTGTTTGACGCTATTTGCTATGTCGATCCCCTATATGGAGCAGGTAATTATTATACCACAATCTGTGCAGAGCTCTTTCTATTTTCTGCACATAGGCGCCCTCTTCGTAAGCCTGGCTCTATTAGCGATTTCCTTCATTGCTAGCGCAATTTTTTTGATTCTTGAGCACCGCATTAAAACCAAACGTGGGGTCAAAGGCTTTCTCCAAGATCTACCGGCCCTGGCTATTTTGGATAAACTGAACGGTTTTGGAATCATCATAAGTTTTCCGCTCTATACGATTGGCCTAATCGTAGGTTTTCTACGAGCAGCCCCAGTCTATGGTTCAACCTTTAGCGGCGATCCCAAAGAAATTGTCACCATTATAATTTGGCTACTTTTGGCCGTCATCTTTCACAATCGCTTGGCCAGATCATGGACTGGCAAAAAGCCTGCACTAATGATGATTGGCATCTTCTTGCTGAGTATTTTTTCACTTCTGGTTGTGAACACGATCATGCCTTCGCACCACGCTTTCATTCGTCCCTGAGGCTGATATGGATAACGACAAAGATATTTTTTTGGTTGGTTTAAACCACAAAACTGCCGGCGTGGATATTCGCGAGCGGTTTGCCCTAACAACATTGTGCAACAAAGAACAATGGGCCATACCCTGTAGCCCAAATATACACGAAAATATTATTCTCTCCACCTGCAACCGTGTAGAAATTGTGGCCTGTGGCAATCAGAACTCTAAAACCGAACTTTTAGAATCTTGGGCCTCTGCGCGGGGCTCATCGGTAGATGAACTTAAGCCTTATATCTACACCTATACCCATGAGGAAGCCGTACGCCACCTCTTTACGGTGGCATCAAGCCTTGATTCGATGGTTGTTGGTGAGCCGCAAATTTTAGGGCAAATCAAGAAAGCCTACAAAATGGCTGCAGCAGCCAAAAAAACAGGTCCAACCCTAAACCGCTTGCTGCACAAGGCATTTTCTGTGGCCAAACGTGTCAGAACGGAAACATCGGTTGCTTCAAGTGCTGTTTCCATCAGCTACGCTGCCGTAGAGTTAGCCAAACGCATCTTTGGCGACATGAATGCCTACAAAGCCATGCTGATTGGCGCAGGTGAAATGGCAGAACTTGCGGCTAAACATCTAATCCATGCTGGCATCCAAAAACTATATCTAGCCAACAGAACCTATGCCAAAGCCGAAAGCTTAGCCCATGAATTCAACGGTGAAGCAGTAAACTTTGAACGGATTCCAGAATACCTGCCCAAAAGCGATATTGTCATCACATCCACCGGTTCAACAGAACCTATCATTAGGGCTAAAAATTTATCTGGCGTGCTTAAGGCTAGAAAAAACAAGCCCATGTTTTTCATCGACATTGCCGTCCCGCGTGATATTGACCCTGATGTCAACGCCATTGACAATATCTATCTTTACGACATTGATGATTTAAAAGAGATTGTCGAAGAAAATATCAGCAATCGCCAAGATGAGGCGCAAAAAGCCAAAAAAATCATTGATGAAGAGGTGGATGTCTATTTCAATTGGTTCCAAGCTTTAGAATTGCAACCAACGATTGTTGATCTAATTGAGCGAAATGAAAAATTGGCTGCTGCTGAATTAGAGTATACCTGTAAACACTTAAATCTTGATGATTCTACCAAAAAATCTCTAGAGGTTATGCTGCATTCCCTTTTAAATAAGATTAATCATGATCCTCTCATGTACTTAAAAGGAGAAAATAATCATATTTCCGCTATTGAGCGCATCAACACAATTCAACAGGTTTTTGGTTTAAACAAATAGAGTCTTCTAAGCCAAATTTATCTCAAAATCCATGCTCACAATTCAGCAATTGCCTAGTAGCTGGGCCCGCTTTTGCCTAGATGTAGGTAAAAATTGGCAGGAAAACCTGCCAACTCTTCATTCGAGCCACCTTTTGCTAGCACTATCAGGAGGTAGCGATTCCACTGCTTTGGCCATCTTAAGCAGTCTGCTGAAATTGCGTCTAAACCTAACCCTCTCAGCCTGCACCATCAATCATGGGTTGAGATCTGAAGCTTGTGCTGAGGTTTTAGGCGTAAAAAAATTGTGCCAAAATTTAAACATCCCCTGCGAGACTAAGAATTTTGACACAAATGCCTATGCTAAAATACATAAAATTGGAATTGAAGAAGCTGCTCGCCATCTGCGCTATAGCTGCTTGGAAGAAGAGAGAGAAAAAATAGGCGCTGATTACATAGCAACTGCCCATCAGCTTGATGATTTAGCCGAAGATATGTTGATGCGCTTAATTCGCGGTGCCGGTTGGCCCAAACTAGCTGGGATGCCAATTATTGATCAGCACCGTCACCTAATTCGCCCTTTACTTTTTACACGTGCCAAGATTTTGCAAGAATTTTTGCAGGATCTTGACATTTCCTGGTTTACAGATCAATCCAATTTTGATTTAAGTTACACGCGCAACCGTATCCGCCACACAATAGTCCCTCTTTTCCTTAGCGAAAATCCAAATTTTCCCAATAATGTCGCTAATCTATGGCAAATGGCCGCTTTGGATAATGACTTTTGGTCAATATATTTGGATAAGCTGCTTCAAACAAACCCTTTAAAAGTAATTTTTGATCAAAAGAAAGCTACTCTAAATCTTAAGCTAGATAGGTCGTGGCTTTTAGAAATTCACCCTGCAGCTCGTTTACGTCTCTATAAAATAATCTTCAATAAATTGTATAGTGAGAGTTGGTTGTATAAACAAAATAATAGACAAGAGTGTCCACAAATTTCTGCGCCCAAACTATTTCAAGTTGATAAATTGTTACAAAAAGGAATTGGAGGGAAAAAACTTACTTTAATAAACAGCTTAACTATTTCATTTGTCAATTATATGATTAATTTTGAACTCGATATACGATAGTTATTTTATATAATAACCATTTATTATTTTAAATTTATAATATATAAAATACATTATTGCTAATATTAAAATTACATTATTCTAGATGATAGTAATAGGAAAAACATTGTTTAGTAAAACCTAAATAGTAAACATCGGTGCAAAAAGATATAACGTATTTGACACCAAAATATTAAAACTAATTAAACATATAGAAATTAATTGAACCTGCATTAACATACAGCTATACATTCAAAAGTGCTCGTAC
>JAFSZE010000172.1 GCA_017455745.1 Desulfovibrionaceae bacterium
AAAATTCTAGCCTTCCCTCAGATCCCCGAGGTGTCTGCCTTGCGGGGCATCAAATCTGGAAGAGATATAAAGATTTCTAGCTATGACCAAAAAAAGATAGCTAAATATAAGGAAAGGTAGAAAGTGCTGGGAATTTAAGTTGCAATTCTGTGTTACTTAAGAAAGATATTGGTTTATTTATTATAGATCAAAAATCCATTGACACATTTAATTCTTACTTGTATCAGTACTATACAAAACAAAATACGGATATTTTTGAATTTATTGGCAATGAACTTATTTATTCAAAAGATATGTTATTACAAGATAAAATAGTGTAGTGTGAAGCAATAGCTCCGACCCTCTCACACCACGTGAACGTATTATTCTCGCATCTTTCGGTTCCTTTTTGTACTTGTGTATTAACATTTGTCATTAAATTATTTTTTTGCATTACCGTTGTCGCACTTTATATTAACCTTTGTTACATTTTATATTAACATTTGTCAGGATTTTCACTTCCAGATCTCTTCAAGTTGGCTCTTTTATAGGCCGAGTATTTCGGTGTTACAAGATGTCATAGCAAATTTCAGTTGTTTTTGATTCAATTTCCTTTACATATTATGTTTCAATCATAATGTTGGAACAAATTATCCTGCTATTAGCAAGATAGACGGATATGCACATATAGCCATGTTCCAAAAATATGAGATAAATGTAATATAGCTGGATAGAATGTTGCGTTTCCAGCATAATATTGGAACAAATCAAACTGCTATCTACAGATCTAGACGGAGATACATAGATAGCCGTGTTCCAAAAATACGGCAGAAATGTAATATTGAGAGCATCATAAACATGTTCCATTGAAATAAAATTTGTTCTTAGATGTTATGAGAGAATTTGTCTTTTTAACGATTTACATCCCACAATATTCAGTGTGATCTTTAAAAATTTTGTCGAACAATGAACTAAGTTCTTTCTATATTTAAAAAAGTCTTGCGCTTAATTTCTTTTTATATTTAGAAAAGTTATAAACTTAACTGATTCTATTTTTAAAAAGATATTGCGGCAATATTTTTTGACAGGATAATTATTATTTATTCATATATTTTTTTCTTTAACTTAGATAGCATTTGCTTTAATTTAACCATTTTTGTTTGGGCGGCTTAGGCTCAATGGTGAGCATAGATATTTTACTCAACATACCATCAAAAATGTTAGCGATTTTAAAATTTCCCAATATAAAGCAGATTTTTTTTCTTTGCTTGCTTTTAATGCTTATTTCGGCCTGTGGGCTTATGAGCAAGGATAGTGAATTTCGCACCAAGAAATTGAGCGAAAAAGAAAAAGAAGAAAGCGGTTTGCGTGGCACACCCTTGCCCTATTCGGTCAAGATCGTGGTTGAAGGCGAGGAGAAGGCAGGCAAAGAACTTAAAAAACTGATGGAAGCAGCTAGTGTCCTTTTGGTTAATAAGGACAAAGCGCCAGATAGCCTTTTAGGCATTGAGCTGCGTTGTCGTACGGATCAAAATACTGCTGTTAAGCTTTTGCAAGCGCAGTGTTATTATGAAGGTGCGGCTGAGTTTAGTTTAGACGAAAATGCCAAACCTATTGCCATTGTCTTAACTTTAAAGCCTGGAATTAGATACCACCTAGGGCGGGCTAGTGTTACGTATGATCCTAAACCATATGTGCCCAAATCCTTTACCGAGCGCTATAGGACCTATGGATTATTTGGCACCGATCGGGAAGATTTACCTCCCCCATCTTTTCCTACTACCTTGCCTGGAGTTAAGGTTGGTGAACCGATTACGGCTGATGATATGTTGAGTGCTGTGGAAGCTTTTCCCAAAACTTTCCATGATAAGGGCTATCCTTTAGCCAAGGTTAAAGATTCCGTCTACACTTTGAATACCGAGTTAAAGCAACTTAACGCTGAGATTGTTGTTGAAACAGGGCCTGCGGCCTATTTTGGTGAATTAAGGGTCCATGGCAATAAAGATGTTACTAGCAAATATATTAAGAGCTGGGTGCCCTGGAAAAAAGGCTCTGATCCCTTTGATCTGGACCAATTGGAAGATTTTGCCAATGATTTACGTCATTCGGCCCTTTTCCGTACGGTAGAAGCCAAGGCCGCACCTAGCGATCTTACGGTGGATGAGCATGGTGTAGCCACTTTACCCATTGATTTGACGGTTAAAGAAGCTCTCTTTCGTACTGTAAGTGCCAGAGCTTATTATGATACTGCAACAGGAGCCGGTGTTGAGCTTGGCTGGGAACACAACAATCTTTTCCATAATGGTGAGAAGTTTACCGTCAGAGCACCCATTGCGACCCAAGAGCAGGCCATCAAGTTTACTTTTGAGAAGCCTAATTTTTATAAGCGGGAGCAGAAACTTTTAGCCAATGCCGCATTGATTCATGAAAATACCCAAGCCTATGAATTGACTGGAGGCAAGTTTGACACCGGTCTTGAGCGGCGTTTGACTAAATTTTTCTGGGGCGGAGCCGGAGTTTTTTATGAGGGTGGTGTCTTAAAAGATAATATACATAACCAAAAGACCTTTTCTGCCTATGGCCCGCAATTTTTTATCCGCCATGATAGTCGGGACGATAAGTTGAATCCCACCCGTGGGGCCACGGCTAAATGGATGGTCAAACCTTTTGCCGGTTTTTTTAGCGAAAATTTTACAGCTCTAGCTCAAACATTGAGTGGAACTTACTACTATGCACCGTTTAAAGACAATGATGGTCGAAAATCAGATAAGCTAGTCTTGGCCGCCAAAGCTGAAGGGGGCTCATTGCTTGGGCCCAAGCGCAGTATTTTGCCCTCAAGTATGCGTTACTACACAGGTGGTGCTGGTTCTGTGCGCGGCTATGTTTACCAGTCCATTGGGCCGCGTGATAAAAGTGATGATCCTTCCGGTGGTCGCTCCTACCAATTGGTCAATTTGGAAGCTAGGTTTAAGGTGACCAAAGATGTGGGGATCGTCCCCTTTATTGATGGCGGTATGGTTTATACAGATCCTGTGCCGCGTATCATTGGTGAGATGAATTGGGGCGCAGGTTTGGGTTTGCGTTATTTCACCCCCATTGGTCCTTTGCGTTTTGATGTGGCTACCCCCTTAAATCCCATTGAGGGTGAGCCTCCGGTGCAGATTTATATCAGTATAGGGCAGGCATTTTAATGACTAAGCAACTTGAACAAACCCCAGAGGAAACGAAGGTTAAGGAGCCCCAAAAGATTGGCAACGGCTCCAGATTGTGGAAAATTTTGCGCTTTTTCCTGCTTGGTTTGCTTAGCCTTTTGCTAGTTATAGCAATAGCCATTACTGCTGCTGTTATTTATCTGCGCACCGATTCTGGCCAAAATCTCTTGGTCCAAGAGATCAATAAAGCTTTGGTTGAGCCCCTGAAAGCTCAAGGTTTGACCGGCTCGGTCACATCATTAGAAGGCAATCTGCCCTTTGAGATCAAAACAGGTCTTAAGCTTGCCGATGGTCGCGGAGAATTTTTGGAGGCCAAGCAGGTTCATTTTGATTTAGGCTTTAATTTTTGGCCCATGGGTGTTGAGATTCAGCATCTAGTGATCACTAACCCAACCCTTTTGCGCATCCCCAATTTGCCCAAAACCGAAGAGCCAACGGTTGAAGAGCCCAAAGAACCTTTGACTGCCAAAGCCTTGCAAGAGCTTATTGCAAATCTTAGCCAACAGGTCTGGGATTTGCCTGATTGGCTGCCCTATGTGCATTTGGATGATATCGGGATCCGTGCTGCTTCTTTGGGGCAGGAACTTGCGGGCTTTCCCCTAACTGTGACCTGCATTTTAGGAGCAGATTTTCGAGCCAAAAAAGAAGCTAAGCCTGCCCAAATAGCCTTTTCCCTAAAAGAATTGATTGTTCGCGGTGATGATGTTGATGTGGACTTTAAGGTTTCTTGGGGCAGTGGCCAAAGTAAAACTGATATTTTGACCGGCAATCTAGATGTTAAACTGCAAGCCTGGGTCAATGTGGATGCTTTTTTACCCAAATCATCCAAATCATCTGGGTCATCTCAAGTGTCCGATGAGCCTTTGACCAAAAAACATGAGAGTAAAGTTTCTCCGGCAACTCTAAATAAAACGACCACAGGCATAAATCAGGCCCAAGCCAACAGTGATCTAGAAACACCTGCTTCAAAAATTCAAGAGCAAACGGCTGGCCATGATCATCAAAAGATAAAATCAGACGCTAAATCTAGTGCCAGAGATCAAAAAATTCATCCTCAAGATAAACCTCGAGCTAATCCTGAACTTAAGACACAGAAGTTGCCAGCAATTGAGGGCGTAGATGCGAAAGGATCTGATGCAAAGGAAGCTCTTCCAGCTGCGAGAAGTGTAGAATCTAAGGGCAAATCGAAGGGTGAATCCATTGGCGAATTAAAAGGTGAATCGAAAGATAGATCTAAGGTTGAATTGAGTGGAAAATCTAGTGGCGAATTAAATGGCGAATCTCAAAATCGCCTAGCTGGCAATAACAAGCCTTGGGCCGCAAAGGGCAAGGGTTTACGTTTGGTTTTACATTTAACCGGTCCCACCTTAGAACCTAAGTTAGACCTAAGCCTTGATTTGGATCATCTGGCGCAGGCCGGCCAAAATATTGATAATACGAGTCTTAAGATTTCTGCTCATCCGCTAAATCTGCAGGGTTTTTTGGGCTTAAAGACTGGTTTTGAAGAATTGGGCTTAAATTTAAAGTTAGCTACCAAGTTAAATGGCCAGGCCGTAAAACTTGATCTGCCCATCTACAGCCAAATGGAGAGCGATGACTACAAAGTTTTGAAAGCTGGTGTACGCAAGATGGCCCTAGATGGACTTGGGCTTAATGTGGCTGCTACCATTGAAGCATTGGTTGGTAAGACAGACCTTCCTTTAATCAATGGCGAACTTCTGGCGAAAATAACTGATTGGGCCTATATTTCAGCTTTTGTGCCAGAGCAAAATTTTGCAGGTCAACTTGAAGCGCAGGTTAACTTAAAAGCCGATAAGCTTGCGCAATCTAGCCAAAAGGCTAATGTTAAGCTTAATATTCCAAGTTTTGTCATGCACCCGCATGGAAAGCCTGCACTTGTTGCCTTAGAAGGTTTTGCCTTGCACTCGTCCGTTGATGATGTCTTTAATGTTCCTAAAATAGTCGCTGATTTGGCGGCTAAGCGGGTTGTGGCTGGACCAATAAATATTGCCACACAAGCAAATGTTAAGGGCTCTATCGATGGACAAATCAATCTTGTCCTTTCAACCAAGGGCAATGTGGATACAGATGTTGCCTTAGAATTGCAGAAAAACCGCCTACATATATCCAAACTGCAAGTTCTAGCTGATTCCTCACTTTTGAACTTACAAGCCCAAAATAAGGCTAGCAATGATAAGATTAGTGTAAATCAATCTGCTGCCAAAAGGGGCAGATCTGCTAAAAATGCTAAGACTAATGGCGCCAGAAAAAATGGGCCTAGTGCTGGATCTAAGGTTGCGACTATTAGAAATAACAGTACAGGTGCGAAGAGCAAAGGTGCCAGTTTAGCTACATCGCCCATAAGGTCAGGCAGTAAGATCGGCTTGCGTCTGCTTAGTCCTACAGATGTTTTATTTGGCGATAATGGCGTAAGCATAAAAAATACCAAAGTTGCGCTTCTGCCAACAGGCTCTTTGACTGCTCGGGGCGACCTTTTGCCAGATCGTTTTGATCTAAACTGTGCCATTGATAGTTTTGATCTTGGGCAGTGGAAAAGCTTAATTTCTGATCTACCTGAGGGTAAGATTGATTTTAAGCTTGCCCTTGGTGGATCACCCAAATCTCCCCACGGTGGCTTTAATTTAAAGGTAGCTAGCTTAAAAGTTGATAAGGCGCCTATTGATCCTTTAGATTTGGGTGTCTCAGGTCAACTGACGGCTAAGTCAGCTATGGCTGTAAAACTAGATCTGCCGAGCGCAACTTTAACTAAAATTGGCCTTGAGCAATTGAATTTTAAGGCATCGATTCCCTTAACCTTTGCGGCCAACGGTGTGCCCAATGTTAATTTAAAGGGTGCCTTGGATGCGACCATTGATATTCGCGGCAAGCTAGCCAGACTTTGGCAGATGGTGCCAGTGGCTGATTTGCGTTTACTTGGTGATTTGGATGGCAAGGTGCGTGTTTCGGGCACACTAGAAGCCATCAAGATTGGTGGTAACATCAAGGTGGCCCAAGGCAAATTTGAAGATCCCGTCAATGGCGTCTTGTTACGAGATTTGGGCTTAAATGTGGATTTGGACGGGAGTGTTGCAGGCGAGAAACTTAGTGGTGGTGTCAAGATTGCGAGCCAAATTGGTGATGGCATGGGTGGCACTTTGACCATCAAAGGTCAAACACCTTTGGATGCCAGTGCCTTGGATATTGCTGTTAAAATCAATAAGCTTAAGCCCTTGCGCCGCAACGATGTGCGGATTTCCTTATCTGGCGATGTAAAGGTAGCAGGTAGCGCCACCGATCCTAGAATTTCCGGTACAATTGTTGTTGATGATGGTGCTGTGCAGCTAGAAAATGTCCAGGGTGGGGCTGCAAGTGTTACAACATTACCCATCAAAACTGCGGATCAGCTTAAGGCAGAAGAAGAAGCCGCCAAGGTCCAAGCTAATAAAAACCAACCTTCTAATGGCAAAAACAATATCAATTTGGCCATCAAATCCCCAGGACGTTTCTTAATTGATGGTTATGGTTTGACCAGTGCCTGGCAGACGGATTTGAAAATAGCCGGACCTTTGACCGCGCCTTTGATTTCCGGTGAGGTCAGTTGCGTTAAGGGGAATTTGGATTTTCTAAACAAGAATTTTATCATGGAAAAAGGCATTGTAACGTTAGCCGGTGGTGATGTGGCCAATCCCTTGCTAGATATGTTTTTGACCAACACAACCAATGACTTCACTTCGCATATTCGCATAACAGGTACAGTGAAGAAGCTAAAATTAACCTTGAGCAGTGAGCCTGAAATGCCGCAAGATGATGTCTTGGCCCACATCCTTTTTGGCCGTAATGCCAATGAATTGGGTCGCTATGAAGCTTTACAATTGGCTGCAGCTGTGGCCAAGATGGGTGCAGGTCTTGGTAGTGGCTTAAATAATCCCCGTCAGGTTTTAGGTGTTGATGTGATGCGTGTTAAGTCCGGAGGGGAAAAGGATTCGTCTGATAATAGCGGTGTTAGTGGTATGGCCCTTGAAACCGGTAAGTACATTAATGATAGTTTGTATGTTGGTATTGAACAGGGAGCCAAAGAAGGTAGTACTGCAGGTATAATTCAGCTTGAAATTACGCCAAAGATTAAACTTGAAATGCGTTCACAACAAAATAATACATCTGGTAGTTTGAATTGGAGATATAAATATTGATTAGACTATCAACTTGCGCATCGTTTATAGTCAATTGTTATGATTAACTATTATAATTCGTGTTTGTAAGTACTCTTTCTGATTACTATTTATAATCTTGGTTTGTGGCTACTGTTTATAGTTTGGTTTATCCTGATTGTAAGATTAAACTTGTTTCATTGTAATCCTGCCTGCTAGAATTTTGACGGAGTTTTTTTATTCCAATCTTATTGTGATTTTTTCTAAATATTATATTTTTGAAAAAATCAAAGTTTTTTTCTAAATTTGGTTTTATTGGTCGTTACGTTCTGTACAACAAGGCAGATCTTTTTTTCTTCCTTTGGGAAAAATCTTGATGTGGAAGCAGAGAGATGGCCTTAAAAAAATTATGAAATTCGCACGAACGGTAATAAATTGTGTTTATGCTCCAAGCAAATTAGTGTTAATGTACGTTAGAGTTAGTCAAAAAAATATAAAATTAGAGATAAAGGTTAGCATATGTCGCGTAAACTTGCGGTAGGCATACAAAATTTTTCTCATCTAATTCAAAATAACTGTTTTTATGTTGATAAGACGAAGTTCATTAAAGACTGGTGGGATGGTGGAGATCATGTTACGCTCATTACAAGACCGCGTGGTTTTGGCAAAACACTCATGCTCGACACGGTGAGGACATTCTTTTCACCATAATTTGCCAATCGCTCCGATCTTTTTGAAAATCTTGAAATCTGGAAAGATGAGCAATTTCGCAATTTACAAGGGAAAATACCGGTTATTTTTTTGTCATTTGCCGCTGTCAAAAGCAACAATTATGATACAGCATTAAAATTGATTAAGGCACGTTTAGTTAGTGTTTATAATAATTTCTGAGACTTTTTAGATTTAACCTTGTTGTCAAATACTGAAAAAGAACAATTTGATTCAGTATGTATCGATATGGATGAGGCCACAGCCCATGATAGTCTACTGTGCCTTGCGGAATATCTGGTTCGACAAAAATTTCCTAAGCCGATTATCCTTTTGGATGAATACGACACGCCTCTGCAAGATGCTTGGTTAAACGGCTATTGGGATGAACTTGTTAGCTTCATGCTGGGATTTTTCAGCGCAACTTTTGAGACCAATCCCTATCTGGAACGCGGTCTTATCACAGGAATAACCAGCCTTGCCAAGGGATCATTTTCCACTGGCCTGGATAATGCAGAAGTTGCTAGCATCACCAGTGAACTTTATGATGATTGTTTTGGTTTTACTGAAAATGAAGTCTTTGCTGCAATTGATGAATACGGATTAACTGGAAAGGATGATGTTAAAAAATGGTATGATGGCTTTATTTTTGGTAACAAAAAATCTATTTATAATCCATTATCAATTTTATATTATCTTGAGCATAAACAAATAAAGCCATATTTGGTTAATACCAGCTCTAATTATCTAGTTAGCAAGCTTATTTTGCAATCACATTCAGGAATTAAGGAACAAATTAAAGATTTACTAGAAGGAAAGTCTATTCATGCAAAGCTGAATGATCTGTTGTTTTTCTCACAATTCTATTACAAAGAAGGTGCAATTTGGAGCATTTTAATGGATTCGGGCTATTTGAAGCCATTAAAAGTTAATTTTACAACTTCTAAATACGAGCTAACTATTACTAACCAAGCAGGTCGGCTAATTTTTGAAAAACTTATATCAGACTTGTTTAATAGTGATCTTGTTAGTAAAAATAAATTTTGTGAATACCTTTTGATTAATGACCTTCGCGGGATGAATCAAACATTAAGTGATATTTCAGAGTATACATTTAGTTTTTACGATCTTGCTGAGAATCAGGCTGAATGTTTTTATCATGCCTTTGTTTTAGGTCTAACCATAGATTTGCAAGAGCAATATGAAATTCTATCAAACCGTCAAAGGGGCTATGGACGCTATGATGTCTGCTTCGTTCCAAAACGAATTCAGAATCACGCTTTAATTATGGGATTTAAGACCTTGGATCCTGAGGAAGAGGCTAACTTGAATTCTACGTGTGCTTATGCCTTAAAGCAAATTTATGAAAAGAATTATACAAGTGATTTAATTTCTCGTGGAATACCAGTTAATAATATTTATGTCTATGGAATTGCTTTTCAAGGCAAGAAATTATTGATAAAAGGTAGTTCTTATTCATATATTGATTGGGATAATGTTTTGCAGACAAGGCTATCATAAATAACAGGCTGGATGTTAACAGCCTTTTCTGCCGAGACTAGGATCCCT
>JAFSZE010000173.1 GCA_017455745.1 Desulfovibrionaceae bacterium
AAAAAATAAAAATGAAAAAACAACACTCGAATTCTGGACATTTCTATAGTACCGATAAATTTTACCTCGACCAAAATTTACTTTTAAATCAGGTCCGCTACTATCAGGCCAGGTTAGGGGCATCTCTAAAATAGTTACGCTTATTACGATTCCCTCGTAATTTTGGAACAAATCATCCAGCTAGACATCAGATAGACTGAAATGCACATATAGTCATGTTCCAAAAATCTGGCAGAATTGTAATACCTTCTAGCAAGTAGACATCATTGCTATCAATATTCTATATATTTAAATTATAAAAATATAGATCAAGAGATTATTTTTGCAAAATACATATCAAAATACGTGTCAAAATAAGGCGCAAAAAGAGTTTTTAAGATTGCCTGAAATCATTCTTATTGACATCGCATTTATCAGTACTCTTGGCCATATATTGATCACAAACAATGTCACTTAAGTCGCTTAAGACACTTAAGGCAGTTTAGCTACTAAAACCATTCAATCTATTGAAAACAACAAAAAGAGACCTACTTGGCAAAAATCCAAATAGACCTCCTAAAAATTAATCCCTAGATTATCCAACCAAAATTATACTCTCAAAGTCCATCCCTATCTTCATGATCATAATCCACCCACCACTGTGCCCTATGACATAAAACCTCTATATCTCCAGCAGCAGCCAAATTCAAAAGCTTGCTGTATTGACGGACCAAAGACTGGCTATTGTTATTGGCTTCAAAAAGACCTGTAAACATGGGTGCATCTTCGGTGAGCATCTTTTTGGCAGCTTTGAGTCTGCGCAAAAACGATGGCGTTAAAAACGGCAAAAACTCTTTATGGCCTGCCAAGAGAGCGAAATAGGCTACAGTGGTAATAAAATTTAAATTTTGCAAGCTGGCCATGGCCAAATCATGGGTTTTGACATCACAGTGAAAGATTTTAAAACCCAAAGTTTGGAAAAAACCTTCTGTTTTAGCGATAGCTTCTGCACTAGCTTTTCTGCCTTGAGTTATCGCCACAGTCAAATCTTCTTTGGGCCCAAGGCTAGGCCCAAATAAAGGATGTGTGCCCACAACCATGCCGCCCCAAACCCTCTCCATCTGTTGCATGGGTCGCTCTTTGACCGAGGTTATATCTGCCACAATACAATCACGTGGTAGATAGGGGCAAACTTTAGTTAAAACTTGCTCCAAAACCAAGGCTGGCACACAAAAAATAGCCAGTTCCACGTCAGAAAGATTAAGGGTTTCGGGCGCCAGGGGTTGATCAATGCCTAAAACGTCCAAGGTTTTAGCTTGGGCCAACGTCATGAGCATCTGGCCCATGCGTCCTGTATGGCCAATAATTAAAGTCTTTTGAGGTACCGTTTGCACGCTAAAAGTACCTAGTCGAGTTTGGTTAAAAAATTGAGTGCCAAAAAGCTATTTAAGCTGTAACCTCAGCCCACAGTTTCCAAAAATCAGGAAATGATTTGACCACGCAATCAGGATTATCAAGCTTTTGCCGGATATTAAAACCAGGTTTAACCACGTCAATTAGAGCCAATGACATGGCCATGCGATGATCGTTGTGTGCCGATAAACTGGCCCCTGGATCATCAGCAAAAGCGCTCTTCTTATTGGGTTTCACATGACCGCCTTGACCACTAATTAAAAGGCCATCAGAAAGTGTGTCCACGATTACCCCAAGCTTACCGAGCTCCTTAGCCGGGGCATCAATACGGTCTGTTTCCTTAAAGCGCAAATGGGCCACATTATGGATCCTAGTTGAACCATGGGCAAAACCAGCCATAACAGCTACGGTTTGGACCAAATCAGGACAGCCACCCATATCCAAATCCACACCATGCAGATCTGACGGATAGACAGTGATAGCATCCCCTTCAACGGTCACATTGGCACCCATCTTACAGAGGATATCCAAGAAAATGCGATCTCCCTGCAGGGAATCTTCTTTTAAGCCACAGACTTTAACTGGCTTTTTACCCATGGCACCAGCGGCCAGAAAATAAGACGCACCAGACCAATCGCCTTCGATTTGAAAATTGCCAGGCTTATAAGTTCCAGGGCTAACCGTAATCCTAAGACAGCCAGGTGTGGCCAAAGCCACATCCCTCCACATACCAGGAGCAAGTTTTTGCCAGGGCTGATCAATACTCGCCCTTGTCTCAACCATAAACTCAATGCCGAAATCATTTAAGCATTGGAGCGTAAGTCCCACATAGGGCCAGGAAACAGCCTTATGGCCACCCAATTCCAAAACCAAGGGTTTGGAACACATGGGCGAGGCTAAAAGTAGACCTGAAAAATACTGGCTCGAGGCATCCATGCCCACACTAAGCTCGCCTTTAACCAGATCAGGATCAAAACCGCTAGTTTGCAGCAAAAAAGGTGGACAGCCTGATTTCTCGGTGTAACAGATCCCAGCACCAAGTTTGGTTAAGGCATTACACAGATCTTTCACCGGGCGATCATGCATCCGACCGCTGCCAAAAACACGAAAGAGCCCTTGGCCCGCTGCAAAGACTGCAGTTAACAATCGACACGATGTGCCTGATTCACCAACATTGCATTCTAGAGGTGTTCCGCTACCGCCCACAACTTTTCCGTTTAAACCAGAAACTATTAGAGCATCTTCATCGGGCACCTGACTGATTTTCACTCCTAGCTGAGTCAAGAGTGTTTTTGTCACGGTTATGTCACTGCTGTCTTGCACATGGCAAAGCTTAGAATCACCTGCTGCCAAGCCTGCTCCAATCAAATAGCGATGTGACAAAGACTTGGATCCAGGGATATTTATGGTAACAGCTTCGTTTTGAACATCCATGCCCATATACATCTCTCCTCTTGCTAAAATTTAAGCCCGACGTGAAGAGTCTCTAAAATTTAAGGCCCAAAAGCAATAATCACTAGGTCTCAAAAAAATTATTTTGCTAAACCTAATTTCCGGCCACAAAAAGTCAAATTAGCCCCATACGCTCACAAAGACTTAAGATTTGGACTAACTCTCGGCCCGATTTAGCTCGTCAACCGATAACCGATCCAACTGCGGTCCTGTTATGTAGCTGCCTAAAATCCTAAATGTGCTACAACTCTCTCCCATCTTATCCAAGAGCTCAGCATAAGCGGGTTTTTCCAAATTAGCTTCCACATCGGCAAAAAAGACATATTTCCAGGTTTCACCACGTAAGGGACGTGATTCAAGCTTACGCATATTGATACCATTTTGCGCAAAATAAGTCAGCACAGTGGATAACGAACCTGGACGATCCGCCAATGTAAACAAAATTGATGTCTTATAAGGCGCTTGTTGCCAAGCTTGCTCTGTAAATTCTGGCGCAGGTTCAGTGCGTTTTTTAAGCGCAATGATCACAAAACGGGTCCAATTGCCAGCTTCATTTTCAATCCGTCTAGCCAAGATATTTAGGCCGGTAATGACGGCCAAGCCACGATGACCAATGGCAGCTGCATCTTTGATGCCCTGAGCCCGTCTAGCTGCGGCAGCAGTGGACTCAACAGGCACGAAAACCGCATTGGGCAGATGGGTCCTAAGCCAGGTACTACATTGCGCTAAAGGCTGAGGATGGGAGTAAACTGTCTTAATGGAACTTAAATCGTCCGCACTGCTCAAAAAACAGTGTGAAATGCGCGAAAAAAGTTCCGCCTGGATAAAAACTGGGTACTGTAAAAAAAGATCAAAACTTACGCCAACAGTGCCTTGAAGTGAATTTTCAAGGGGCACTACTCCCAATGCACACTGCCCGCTATTAACCATTTCAAAAATCTCGGCAATATCGCGGCAAGGATGGTAGGTAGCCGAATGGCCTAGATATTCAAGACCGGCAAAAAAGGAAAATGTCCCTTCAGGCCCAAGATAGGCCACATCTTGCGGTCTTTGCAAAGCCCTAGATGATGACAAAATTTCACGCCAGATGGAGCGCAAATGCTCCTCTGGCAGGGGCCCTAAATTTTCAGCAGCCAAACGGTTCAAAAGCTCGGTTTCGCGCAGTGGCTTGAAAACTACGCTCATGTCAGTGGCCTTGATCCGGCCAACTTCTTGGCTCAAGGCTGCCCGCTCATTCAAAAGTTTAAGCAGTTGGCGATCAAGACTATCGATGGCCTCCCGAACTTCACCCAAGCGTGCAGCAAGAGCTTTATTTGATGCAGGATTAGACTGGCTCAAACTGTCTCCTTCAAAAGTCACATATCCAGCTAAATTTCGCGAATATCTTCCACAATGCGCATCCCAAAATGCCGACCTGGCTCATCTACCCGGCACAAAACACGATCACCCCTCTCCAAACTTACAACACTAAGCGGCAACCCTTCGGGACTAGTTAAACGAATTGTTTCGGCATTTTGCAAAAAGACAGTGCCAATCTTGAGGCCATTTTCGGTCTCAGTTGTAGCTTCAATCAACAGCATGGGCCGGACCTCAATTTTGACTCGCCCCACAGTAGCCACATAGGTTTGGCCCGAGTGATCAACAATCAAAACTTCCCGGCCAGCCACCAGTTCTTGCAAATAACAAGTTTTGTCGTGGGGCAGCCTGGCATAAGCATGAACCCCGCCAGCGTTGATCCTAAATGGTCTAGCCGCCACATATTCATTGTGTTCAGTCTCAGCATGAACCAAAAAAGTGAAGGCACTTGAATTGCCACAAAGCATACCTTGGCCTGTTTTAAGAAGGGAGAGCGTATCCACACAAACCCTGTGGCCCAAGCCCACCGGTTGGACGCGAGTGATGGTTGCTTCCTGCAAAAGTTCCTCTTTTTGGCTAAGCTTACAGCGATTAATAATGGTCTTAAGGTCGGTTTTGGTTTCAGGCAATAAAACTACACCATAGACGCCACGCTCCAAGATTCCTTGGGCCAAAATGGCTTCATCCACATGGCTCACCTCAACCATGAGACGATCATTTTGAGCCAAAAGATTTTCCACAGGAATAATTTCCCAGCCCAACTTCAACACAACCGTTTGATTGGCCCTAAGACTATCTAAAGCTCTCTGTTCATCGTCTTTAGACTCAAGGCCAATAAAATTTACATCTTC
Organism: Desulfovibrionaceae bacterium; assembly: GCA_017455745.1. Taxonomy (GTDB): domain Bacteria; phylum Desulfobacterota; class Desulfovibrionia; order Desulfovibrionales; family Desulfovibrionaceae; genus Desulfovibrio. Next base: position 5,052 of record JAFSZE010000173.1, read on the forward strand.
AAAGGCCAAAACCTCTGATCTAGCTAATTTACTGACACTTTCCACATATTCACGGTTGACAATGATCCCATCAACACCAGATTCAAGAGCTAAAGTAATCGCAGTTTTGTCGAAGGGCACACTCAAATAATAGAACTTAGCCATTAATCTTCTCCAACTATTGCTAGTGCCGCATCAACACTGGCATTTTCATGGACTATGGCTTTGAGCGCCTGGACAAGTTTAGAACGATTACTGTGCTGAAATACATTGCGACCAATGGATATACCAGAGCCGCCAGCCTCAAGGGAATCATAAACCATCTGCAAAACATCCCGTGTGGAATTCATTCTAGGCCCTCCAGCAATGACTACCGGCACACAACAAGCCTCAACAGCACGGGCAAAGCTCTCAACTTCACCTGTATAAGAGATCTTAACCAAATCAGCGCCTAGCTCAACGCCAACTCTGGCACAATGGGCAATCATTTTGGGATCGTAGCTATTTTGGATTTTGGGACCTCTAGCATAAACCATGGCCAAAAGGGGCATACCCCAATCGTCGCAGTCTTTGGCCACCTGTCCCATGGCCGCAAGCATAGCTGCCTCATTCTCATCGCCCAAATTCACATGCACTGAAACACCGTCAGCACCATGACGAATGGCCTCTTCCACTGTGGCCACTAGACACTTATTGTTGGGGTGAGGGGAAAGATCAGTTGAGGCTGAGAGGTGAATGATCAAGCCCACATCTTTGCCACGGCTGCGATAACCACAGCGAACCAAACCTTTATGCATTAAAACCGCATCGGCACCACCTTCGGCCAATTCACTGACCGTTTCGCGCATATCAACCAAACCTTCCACGCGGCCCATGCTGACTCCATGATCCATAGGCACGATGATAGTGCGACCGTTGTTACGTTTTATGATCCGTTCCAGACGAATTTTTTTACCCAAATACATGACACAATCCCCTCAAAATAGCCCAAAATAAAAAAAGGCCACAGATTTTAAATAAACCTGTGGCCGTAACAGAAAGTAGCGCAGACAAAACGCTAAGAATGTCCTAAACCACAGGGAATAGTCCAGAGATAATAAAATCGACCAAAGCCGAAATTATTAACAAAGAAAGTGGTTTGGGAAGCATAAGTCTGCATAAATATATGTGTCTACGCAAGCTTTTAGCTTGGTAGCCTCCTAAAAATTGCCAAAGAATAGTTTTCCTAAAAGAGCCTGCCAAACAGCTAGCAACCTAGCTCTCGCTTAGAAAAATTGATTTTGGGAGACTTTAGGCTAAAGGTTGAAAGAGGTCAAGGAAAAAATTTTCTCAATCCATATGGGCAACAAGCCTACGAAAATGGTCCGAAACTAGCCTTAAGGCACAAGATAATCAAATCTTAAACTGGCAAAAAATGATCTAAATATAAATGTTGCTTTGGGATTTATAGTAAATACTGCTTTTATTGCGTAATGTTTAAACAAAAGAACCAACTATCCAGCAAATGCTATGAAATTGTTTATGGATCATTAAAAAAAAATTATTCAGACAAAATTATATGCTTAATAGTTAAAGTTCCTGACAGTATTCATAAAGAATTTTCTTTTCATCGGCACAGATGACCATACCAACACGATAGAGCGTGTAGTCCTGAAAATAATCTACCCCGTAATTTTTACTTTCAATTTGCGCAATAGCCTTTTCTAAAGCAGATCTTGCATCATTTCTTGAATTTGCACGCTTAAACTCAATAACAAGACGCGTGTTTGCAGTTAATAATTCCAAATCTGATTTTCCTCGGGCCGTTTCACGTTCTTTAATTTTTTGTAAGGAAATATTTTGTGGAATGGCTGCATAAATTATATCACGAACAGATCTTTCGTCATCAAAAATCTTACTTAATATCGATACACAATCATTTAAAATAGCATTAAATGTATCAACTATTGATTCAAGATTTTTTTCGTCTATATTTTTAACTAAATTTTGAATCTTAGTTGCAAATTTAATTTCAGGTCTAAGATTATGTGCCAGGAGGTATAAATTCAGAATACTATCTTCAACTTCTATATTTGGAAAAACTAATCGTGCTAGATCATAAGATTGCTTACGCAATGTAAGATAACCTGACTGAAATAATAATATATCTGCTGGTATATCTGTTATCTCATGGCTATCTGAAAGTTGCCGTGTAGTAACAAGAATCTCATGATCATAATTATTAAGAGAATTAAAAAAAGCACTTTTCTTTAAGTATTGCATTATTATTGTAGATGATCCAGATGATTGAAACCAATAATTTTGAAAACCCTCTTTTGATGTTCTAAAAAATCTAAGGATTGACCATGGGCTATAAACTGTTCCAGTTGCATTTAAACAGAATTGAAATCCATCATAATATTGCTCTAGTCTTTGATAAACATCTTTTTTTCTCATTTTTAAAATTTGTGCAGCAGTTTCAACATACGGGTCAAAATATCGTTCTAAATTTTCTTTTGTAAATCCAAGTAATGAATTAAATTCTGGATCAAGGCTTAAATCTAGGAGATTATTAAACGCAGAAAAATTTGATATATGACTAGCCCTTGTCACGCCTGTAATAAATATTAAACGAAATTTGCCTGTATATTGCTTAATTACAGCATAAAAATTATTCAATACTTTTTTTATTCTATCGAGCTCATCATGATTATTTATATTATGAGTCAATGGTGCATCGTATTCATCAATTAGTAAAACTACACTCTTATTTTTTAATTTTTTACATATTTCATTCAATATCATACTCGGATTTTTCAGACCGCTGGAATTTGACCTAGAAACTAAATCATCCATTTCAAATTCTTGAATAATTATTTCACCAAGATCTTTAATAAGATCTATATGGTCATCATCAGCCATACCAGAAAAATCAATGTGGACAACTTTATAAGTTTTATCATTCCAGACTTTTTCAATTTCTAACCCATGAAAATATTCTAAACCAGTTGAAAAAAGAGCTTGAAGAGTGTTAATCAGTAATGATTTACCAAAACGCCTTGGTCTAGAAAAGAAAATTGGTGTATCTTGACTCGCAATTTTATAAATTAATCCTGTTTTATCAACATAAATTTTATTCTCTTCTCTTAGGTATGTAAATTCAGGATTGCCATACGATAAATATTTAATATCGGAAAAATTAATATTAGACATATAATGCCACCATTAAAATAAAAACAAAATTTTCATATAATAAAATTTGTGATTAATAAACGAATAAATGATCAAAAAAATATTTATGATACTATAATTTAGAAAATATATTCTCTCAAATTTAGTATTGATATAACTTGTACAAAAATTTTTTAGTTCTGCATGTATTACATTCAATCCCAAATTTTAGGATATGTTGATGCTACATTTCCAAAATTTTTAAGACGCATCTATCTGTGTGTATCAATCCAAATGTAGGAATAGCAGATTGATTTGTTCCAATATTAAGCTAGAAACGTAATAAGCATTTACAATCAACTAACTTTATAGATTGCACTTCACTATTCAGTTTTACCATGTTGAGTTTTAGCTATCTTACTTAATTTAAGCTTATCTTTTAGACTGTTTGGTCTCTTACATTTTTTGCATTATAGATTTTTGCTCATGAAAGTATATTTATTAACTAGAATCGTAGAATTGTTGAATTGTAGAATGGGATAAATAAAGAACTAAAGAATCAATCAGACATAGTAAGTTGTTCAAAACTTATAGCAGATGGTTCATAAGCTTTGGGTAAAAGAGCAGTATAAATCTTCAACGCTTCTTTGGTTGAAGCATCTAGATCAACTCCTGCAGTTAAATTTTGATGGTGGCGTAAATCTTCTTCCAAAAAGCTCTGACTAAAAATAGTCATCTGCTTAGCATCAACATCTAAATTAAAAAAGTTAGCTAATCTTAAGATTTGGCCTTCTGTATCTTTTAGAAGGGCATCATAGGAGATGACTAGTACTTTAAGCTCGCCTAAAGATTGGAGACAATCTTTAAGATAGGCAACAAATAGCTTGGAGCTTTTCTCTCTGCTAAAACCATCACGTTTAGCCAATGAAGCCGCCACATTAAAAGGATGGCGTAGGCTTAAAATAGGCTTAACATTGATATTTAGTTTTTTAGCAACATCTAACCAAAAAGGTAGAAGTCTCGATGCTCTAGGATCCTTTAAACCAAACCAGCTTTGGGCAGCAAAAAGTGTTTCTAAATATTTTGCCGCCAATTGGCCCATTTCACCATTGGCTAAAGCTAGTAGGGTAGATGTGGAAATTGCATTGGGATCCTGCCAACTTAACCCCAAATTTTTTAACAGCAACTCGTTTAGTTTTACGAAAGTGGCATCTTCAAAAAAACCTTTGGGATTGTCGGACCTAGCCAGATAATGTTGCCCAATATCAATCTTAAAGACTGGTAGGGCACGTGTTAAAACACTTGTGCCGCTACGATGCATCCCTAAGACCAAAACAAGATTAGCTAACTTACGCATAACTAGCAGGAAAAAATTAACTTAAAAGATTTCTTCTTGAGCCCAACCTTGGCTTTCAGCATAGCTCTTAGCGTCTTGACCACCCAAAATGCAGACATCACCGTCAACCAATGAGCCGATAGCTTCACCAAAGCGATGAAAATCTGAAGCTTTAGTTGCTAACATTTCTTCACGCATCTTTTGACGCAATTCCACAGTGTCACCCACCAAATGATGGACCAAGGCTGTAGCACCCTTAACACTAGGCAATTGATAGGTATCAAGGTCACCCACAGCACCAAGAATAGCTTGGGTCAACTGATTTTTATCAGGATTAAAGCTCTCCAAGAACTTGGGCATGGCGTCATAAGCGGCCAAGGTTTCTTTGGTATTGGGATCGCGGAAAGAATTGCAAATCAATGTTCCGCTAGAACGATCAAAGCTGCAGAATGCCCCGTAAGCTCCGCCACGCACCCGCACATTTTCCCACAAATACCCCATACGCATATAGCGCAAAATAACGCTAGCTGAGCCGTGATACTGCCAGCCCTGTTGATAGAGGTTGATGCTCTTGGCCACGAAATTAACTCTAGATGGAGTAATCAAAGCCTCATGGCTTGGCAAATTGGACATGGGGGTAATATGGGCTAAGTCAGACGCCTTAGCTGTTGGCAGTTTAGATGTAAGCTTTTTGGCCCAATTCAAGATTGTCTCAAGCTCACTATCTTCGGCTGTGCAGCTAAAGATAGCTTGATCGCTAGTCAAAATGCATTGGCGAATGGTAGCCAAAGCTTGCAAGAGTTTACTTGGATCAGCGGCAAAATCAGCCAAATAACTGCGCAACATTTTCAAATAGCTTATGCCACCACTCATTTCGGCCAAGGCGCCAGCTGCGCTATAACGGGCTCCAAGACGCATCCCGGAAAAAGCATGACCTTGTGTCTGCACAGCCTGCTCGACCCTGGACTTACTCTCAAGCAACATTTGGCCCAAGCGTTCCTTGGCTACCCCTTCATCCTTAAGGGGTTCAAAGAGAATCTCATCGAACAAATCAAAGAGATCGGGCAGTTTATCGTAGACCGCCTTACCACCCAAAGTCATATAGGCAAAGGGGCCACCATTCATAAGCTTATTGCCGGTCAAACAAGCACCGCTAATGCCGCCTGTTTTAGCCGCAATCTGTGCGCCTAAGCTTATAAAGTCGTGTTTAGCTGTACCCATTTCAGTTAAGGTTCTTGCAAAAATGGGCAGTAACGGCAGAAGCTCTTTGGGCACAGAGCCTAGAGGCAAAAGCAATTTGGCATAGGCAATCCCTTGGGTGGGTTGTGGATGGGCCAAAAACAGTGGCTCAGTTTGACAAATCCGCTCAGGAATAATCTGGTTTTCTTTGGGTAGATCGCTGACAGAAAGAGAAGGAATCTTGGCCAAATCTTCAGGATTATCCGGTGCAAGCTGTTTAGCCTGAAGGCGTTGGGTCTCTTTGACTAGATCGGCCCTGGCCTTGGCATCAAATTTAGCTTGCTCCTTCGCCACACGACTAGCTTCATTTTCTTCACGCTGAGCACCAAGCTTAGTATCTGGCACTAAAACCACAGTGGAGCGATGCTTATTTTCCAAAAAACGGGTGCGAATGAGATCTTCAAAGACAGGTTCACCATTGGCCAAGCGTTGTTTAATTTCGGCCAAAGGCTCTTCCCAGGCCAATACTTCCAAGGGGTCACCATCATAAAGCCAGGTGGATAAAGCTTGGATCATTGCCACAAGGCCTCGTGGGAAAAAGCCCGTGTTCCGTTCGCGGTAAACAAATTCAACACTGTTAACCGCTGCTTCCACATCGCTTTTGTCAATGCCATTGGTGGCTAGTTCAGCCAAGGTATCAAAAATCAAGGTTTCAGCTTTGGTGACATCAGTGGCAGCCAAGCCTTTCAAGCCTGTGGAGTAGAACATTTGGCGCAGATCTGTCTCAAGACCATGGCCAATAGTATCTTCACCTAAACCTGAAGCAATCAAAGCACGACGTAGGGGACTGCCTGGCAGGCCTTCCAAAATATGCTCCAACATCTCCATGAGCATGGCTTCTTTGACATTGCCGCGCTCAGCCAAAAGCCAACTTGTGCTAAACATGGCTTTTTGATCTTGACCGGCTGCGGCATAGGCTACCTCTCTAAGCCTTGGGGTATCGAACGGCTTTTGCAAAGGTATGCTCGAATCAATCTCACGGGCATCATAACCTTGGAGGGCTTTTTCGATGATGTTAAAACGCTCATCCTCAGGATCATCGCCCCAGAAAAAGAAGCGAGCATTGGATGGATGATAGTAACTTTTATGAAAATCAACGAAAGCTTGATAGGTCAATTCAGGAATCTTTTCCGGATCACCACCTGAATCAAAACTATAGAGCATATCTGGGAAGAGAGCCTGCTGGGTTTGTTCAGCCAAAACAGATTCAGGAGAAGAGTAAGAACCCTTCATTTCATTGTAGACTACGCCTTTATAGATCCAAGGCTCATCAGGGCTTTGGGCTTCTAAATGCCAACCTTCTTGCTTAAAAATATCCTCAGTAATTAATGGATGGAAAACAGCATCAATATAAACATCGATAAGATTGTAAAAATCCTGTAAATTAGCACTTGCTACCGGATAACATGTTTTGTCAGGAAAGGTAAAAGCATTTAAAAAAGTATGTAAAGAACCTTTTAACAATTCGACAAAAGGTTCTTTGACAGGATATTTTTCTGACCCACAGAGGACAGAATGCTCCATAATATGGGCTACACCGGTCGAATTGGTCGGTGGTGTTCTAAAACTAACACCAAAACATTTATTTTCATCATTATTTACAATGGAAAGAATCTGAGCATTAGTAGCATTATGACGCCAAAGGCTGGCAGTTCCATCAATTTCTTTTAAATCACGCGTAGCTAAAAGTGTAAAATTTTTTCTATCCATGCAATAGATATCCTTGGAAAAGTTAAGGATGGTTCAACTAAGCCTTTGACACATCAATCTACCTTGGCCTATCGGAATTTACCGACAAAAAGGCTCAGCAGAACAAATATCAAAAAATTTCTTGCAAATTCCTGCGCTAATATATAAACTAGCCGACTTACATCACACATCCCTCGTCAGTTTGGGTGTTTTGGCTAGGAATAAACCGGCCAAAATTAAAAAATAGACAGGGATGGCGGCACAACCCATGGAGGATTGTATGGCATATGTAACCATGAAGCAAATGCTCGAGACAGGCGTACACTTCGGTCACCAAACCAGACGCTGGAATCCTAAAATGCGCCCCTACATTTTTGGCGCTAGAAATGGGATCCATCTTATAGATCTGCAGCAGACCGTAAAACTGTTCCGCACAGCCTATGATGCTGTGGTCAACACTGTGGCCAAAGGCGGAAAAGTACTTTTTATCGGCACAAAACGTCAAGCACAGGAACCCATTGCCCAAGAAGCTACCCGTGCCGGACAATACTATGTGTCAAATCGTTGGATGGGCGGTACGCTGACCAACTTCGTCACCATCCAAAAGAGCATTGAACGCTTGAAAAAGCTTGAGACCATGTTTGCTGATGGTTCCATCAACAAATACCAGAAGAAGGAAATCCTGCTTTTAGAGCGGGAGAAGAATAAGCTTGAAGAAACGCTTGGTGGCATCAAGGACATGGAACGCCTGCCACAGATTGCCTTCATCATTGATCCCAATCGTGAAGACATCGCTGTGCGTGAATGCCGCAAGCTTGGAATTCCTATTGTAGCTATCACTGACACCAACTGTGATCCTGATTTCATTGACTACATTATCCCTGGCAACGATGATGCCATTAGAGCCATCAAGCTCTTTGTCAATTCCTTTGCCGAGGCTTGCCTTGAAGGTGAAGCCATGAATAAGGATGGCGGCAATGCCGAAGAAGAGTTGCAGAAAGTAGTCGAAGAAGCCTCCAAGAAAGAAGCTGAAGAGAAGTAGCTCTTATGGATCAAGGCTAGATGTTTGGATTGACCTTTTTAAGCCAATAATTTTCCAAACAGGTCAATATATTAACCTTATATTGCCTCTAGCAGCTTGATCTTCTTTTTCTTTAAGCCTTCATAACTTAAATTTTTTTGATAATTTCTTAAGTGAATATTTTTTAAGGTGCAAAGTATGGCTACAATAACCGCCCAAATGGTCAAGGATCTGCGCGAAAAAACTGGCGCAGGCATGATGGATTGCAAAAAAGCCTTGGTTGAGGTGGATGGCGATCCCGAAAAAGCTGTAGACTGGTTACGCCAAAAGGGCATGGCCAAAGCGGCTAAAAAATCAGGCCGTGCTACAGCTGAAGGTCTTGTCTGCGTGAAAACATCCGCTGACAATCAGACCATAGCCTTAGCCTCCCTCTACTGCGAAACCGACTTTGTGGCTCGGGGCGATAAATTCCATGAGGAAGTGGCTAAGCTGGCCCAAAAAGTCATTGATGACAATCCTGCTGATCTTGAGGCTTTGAAAGCTTCCTCCGATGATGATGTCAAACAGCTCATTGCCACCATCGGCGAGAACATGAAGATTGGCGATTTTGCTAGACACACCAAAGCCAATGATCATGAAGTGGTTGGCAACTACATCCACTCCAATGGCAAGATCGGCGTAATCGTTTGGGCTGAGGTCGGCAAGGTTGAGAACACAACCAATGAGGCCGCAACCACATTGATGCGCGAATTGGCCATGCAGATCGCTGCCACCAATCCCATGGCCTTGAATGCTGACGGTGTGGATCCGGCAGCTGTGGAGAGAGAGCGCGAAGTTTATCTGCAAAAGGCTAGAGAGGAAGGCAAACCCGAAAAGATCGTGGAGAAAATTGCCGAAGGCGCTGTGGCCAAATTCAAACGCTCTGTCTGCCTCTTGGATCAACCCTACATTCGCGACGACAAAAAGGCCGTTAATGATATTGTCAAGGAAGCCGGCAAAACTATGGGCGATACCATCAAAGTTTTGGGCTACAAGCGTATCCAACTGGCTAGCGAAGAATAATCAAGACATAAAATAGATCTTTTGAGATAGTTGCAAACAAGCTCCCGCCTAAAAACGGGAGCTCTTTGCCTTGATAGTATTAAAAGATCAGCACATTTATAGTATAAATTTTTGCTCCATAAACTTGATTTACTATTTAAATAGCGGATAAACAACATTTATTTAAGTATATTTTTTTGATTATACTTTTTGGTTTATACTTCTTAAGTTTTGTTTTTCTGCTTAATTATAAATTCATTTTGATTCTTGGATCTTGGATCTTAGATCTTAGCTCTTATTACATTTTCATCGTAAAATTGGAACAAATCAGCTAGCTATGTGCTAGGATAGCTGAGCATACTCATATGGCCGTGTTCCAAAAATTATGGGTAAATGTAATATCTTTTGGCTTTTGACTCTTAGCTCTTGATTCTTAGCTATTTGTTATTATTCAAGTTAAGATAATACAGATATATTGTTGTAATAATACTCTATAATAATCATTTACAATAATAATTTAGCTACTAGCTACTAGACACTTGAGCAGTTAATTTAATAAATCCTTTAGTACTTATAGATTTGAAAACATTAGCATTAGATCATTTTAGTCTAAAATACTTTATTCAAACTCTATAGTACATCCATCCAAATCATCTTTAATTGAAGTAGATAATCTTTAATATTATCTTTGATAATATCTTAATATTGTTTAATACTGCCTGTGATCAGATTGGAATCTGATTAACAGTAAAAATAAAAAGATGGCTCTGGATATAGCTAGAGTTATTCTTGAGATCATTCCTAGGATCATTTTTTTTATTACCATAGTTAGATCTAAGATGTACGACAGCATTAGACCTGATATTTAAACCTAAATAAAAATAAAATCATAGTTATATTTTATCTTTTTCCATATCTATAGAATGTTTCCGACATCTTTATTGATATCGACAGCAATGTCTATATCAATATATGCTTAATTTTTTAGCGCAAGAATTCTCTCATTATATCACTGGGAGATGAATTGCGCTTGTTGAGTATTTAGATTAAGTCAACATTTTCCTTTTTAATTATACAAAAAAATTTCCGTAAACCCACACACATTCATATTTTGCATTCAGCATTGTCTCTCGTAAAACTGTAAGCATCAAAAAAAGTATTTAAGATATATATTGCAGATTGCTAATAAATTTTACTATTTATTTCAAAGCTGTGTGGCTTACGCATTATAAAACTTTATGAATGTAATCACTACACCTGCTGATTTGCGTCTTTGCGCCCAAGAAGCTCATGCCAAAGGTCAAACCATAGCTCTTGTGCCCACCATGGGTTATTTCCATGCTGGCCACGAGGACTTGATTCGACATGGCCGATCAATAGCTGATCTGCTTATTGTAAGCCTATTTGTCAATCCGACTCAATTTGGCCCAGCCGAAGATCTAGATCGCTATCCAAGAGATCATGAACGCGACAGTCAAATCGCCAAAAATTTGGGTTGTGATGTGCTCTTCATGCCAGATCCCCCTGACATGTATCCGAAAGATTTTGCCACCTGGGTTGAAGTGCCCAGTATGAGTAAACTTTTGTGCGGCGCAGCAAGACCTATTCATTTTCGTGGCGTCTGTACTGTTTTGACCAAATTATTTAACCTCTCTGCGGCTGATTTTGCTGTGTTTGGGGAAAAGGACTGGCAACAACAGGCCATCGTCAAACGCATGGTCAAAGATTTGAATATCCCCATCAACATTCAAACTAGACCAACCGTACGCGAATCAGACGGCTTAGCCCTTTCTTCACGCAATGTCTATTTGAGCAAAGAAGAACGCCTACAAGCACCAAACATCTATGCTGGTCTCAAATGGGCCCAAAATTTGGTTAGTCAAGGCGAACGCAATGTTGAGATTATCCGCAGTGGTCTTTTAAATCGCTGGGCTAGCCAGATCCCCTTGGGAAGGCTAGATTACTTGACCGTAGTCGATCCCGCATCACTTACGCCCATCTCAACCATTGAAGGACCGGCAGTTATGGCCTGCGCCATACGCCTTGGAACAACACGTCTTATCGATAATATTATGCTAAATGCCTAGGAGACATCATGCTGCCCAAAGGTAAGTACTTTTTCACCTCCGAATCTGTCACTGAAGGTCATCCGGATAAAGTTGCGGATCAAATCTCTGACGCTGTGCTTGATGCTCTTTTGCGCCAAGATCCCAACGCGCATGTGGCTTGTGAAACCATGGTCACAACTGGCATGGCCGTCATTGCCGGCGAAATTTCCACCACAGGCTATGCCGATCTCTCGCAAGTTTGTCGTGAAACAATTCGCAACATCGGCTACACAGGCTCGGATATGGGCTTTGATTGGCAAACCTGCGCTGTAATCTCATCCATTGACCACCAGTCTCCAGACATTGCCCAAGGCGTCAATCGCGCAACACCTGAAGAGCAGGGTGCTGGTGACCAAGGAATGATGTTCGGATATGCCTGCTCTGAGACCAAAACATTAATGCCTGCGCCCATTTTCTGGGCCCATCAGCTCTCACAGCGTTTAGCCTATGTGCGCAAGCAAGGTATTGTCGATTTCTTTAGACCCGATGGTAAAACTCAAGTCTCCTTTGAATATCAAGATGGCAAACCTGTGCGCATCCATGATGTGGTTGTCTCAACCCAACATGCCCCAACTGCTAGCCAAGATGATGTGATCGATGCCGTCAAAAAAGAAGTTATTGCCCCTATCTTAGAGCCCTCTGGCTATTTTGATCCCAAAGATTGTCAGATCTTTATCAATACAACCGGTCGCTTTGTTGTGGGCGGTCCCATGGGCGACTGCGGTTTAACCGGTCGCAAAATCATTCAAGATACCTATGGTGGCAGTGGCCACCACGGTGGTGGAGCTTTTTCAGGCAAAGATCCATCCAAAGTCGATCGCTCAGGTGCCTATATGGGCCGCTATATTGCCAAAAACGTGGTTGCCGCAGGCTTAGCACCTGTGTGTGAAGTGCAAATTGCCTACTGCATAGGTGTGGCTGAACCTGTCAGCGTCCTAGTTTCCTCTCATGGCACAAGCGAAATTCCCGATGAAGTTTTAACACGTGCTGTACGGGAAGTCTTTGATATGCGTCCATATTTCATCTCCAAAAGATTGGATCTAAAACGACCCATCTATGAAAAATCAGCCTGCTATGGCCATTTTGGACGCGAATTACCAGAGTTTACCTGGGAAAAAGTTGATGCCGCAGCTGATTTAAAAACTGCAGCACATGTCTAAATCTAGCATTAGCTTTGTTGATATCAGACCATAAATAAGCTTATTTTTGTTAATCTGACTATTATTGATTATTGATTATTGTTTATTAAAATCTTACACTATCTCATATTACAATTATATGATATCAGACGATCTTATAATAAGATTATCCTTAGCCTACATCAAGATTATGCTAAGATTGTACCAAGATGATAGTGTAAGATTGTAAAAATCGCTTAAGATTATCTAACAAATAATTTTAATAAATATATATTTGTATAAGATAGATAATAGCCATTAATCTTTTAATGATCTTTTATAGTTTATTGGCAAAGATAGCTTTAAGCTTCAAGAAGAGTGATTTCTATTCTTTTAGAAGTCACTCTTCTTCTGTTAAGAAAAGGTTTCTACTTGATTACTTCCCTCTACACTTTTCTCTAAAATCTTCCCAAAGGACCTAATTATGCCCGGCAATAGTTTTGGCCATTTATTACGCCTCACAACCTTTGGCGAATCGCATGGCTTAGCCATTGGCGGAATCCTTGATGGAGTACCAGCAGGTCTCTCCTTATGCCAAGAGGATCTCCAACTAGAACTAGATCGTCGTAAACCAGGCCAAGGTGGTACTGCCACTTCCCGCAAGGAAGCAGATCTAGTTACCATTCTCTCAGGCGTCTTTAATGGCCAAACTACTGGCACACCCATAGGATTTAGCATCAATAATACCGATCATCATTCCAGTGACTATCAAGAGCTAGCCCAAGTTTTTAGACCAGGTCATGCCGATTACACTTACTGGAAAAAATACGCTGGCATTCGTGACTATAGGGGTGGTGGCCGCGCTTCTGGCCGGGAAACGGCTGTGCGCGTGGCTGCTGGCGCCATTGCGGGTAAAATTTTGTCCACCCAAAAGATAAAAGTTTATGCTGGCTCAATCGAACTTGGCGGCATAGCCATAGAGCCAAGTGAACGTGATTTAGAAAATGCTTTTAGCCGTCGCTATTTTGCAGCGTCTGATAAAATTATTGGTGCCTGGGATGAAGTAGTTGAAGAAGCAAGGAAAAATTGTGATACATTGGGAGGTATTGTTGAGATCAAAGCAGTAAATGTACCTGCAGGCTTAGGGGAACCTGTTTTTGACAAAATCTCAGCTCTCTTGGCCCATGCCTTAATGAGCGTTGGTGCAGTCAAGGGTATTGAAATTGGCGATGGCTTTGCTGCTGCTAGATCAAGAGGCAGTCAAAACAATGATTTTTTACTGCCTAGATCATCAGATGGGGGACCAAAATTTGCCTCCAATCATGCCGGTGGCATTTTAGGTGGTATAACCACAGGTCAAGACATCATCATTCGCTGCGCCGTTAAACCCATACCATCCATAAGCCAACCCCAGAAAACCATTGACATTAATGGCAATGCTAAAGAAATAACCATTGCTGGTCGTCACGATTTGGCAGCCATTCCCAGGATCGTTCCTGTGCTTAGAGCTATGACCTGTTTGGTTTTGGCTGACTGCTTGCTTCAACAGGCGGCCCTAGAATCTCTTCAACATTAGGCTTTGAGGAAAAGAAAGTCGCATGGCCACTGCAGAAAAAAAAGCTGCCACTCTCACCCAAAATCTGGAAGAGATTGAAGGCGAAATAGCCAAGATCAATTTCCATCAACCCGACAATGGCTACACCGTTTTAAAACTGAGCCCAACTTCCAAGAAAAAAAAGCGCAAAAAGCTTAATGAAGAGCCGCCAGAAGAAATCACCTGCGTCGGTACTTCGGTCGAACCAAAGATTGGTTCGCATTTAAAGTTATACGGTGTCTGGGGATCTCACCCTAAATATGGTCGCCAGTTCAAATTCACAAGCTATGAGGAAGTTTTGCCAACAACCAACTCAGCTTTGGTGGATTATCTTTGCTCTGGCTACATTAAAGGTGTGCAGAAAATCTTAGCCAAACGCATTGTCAAAAAATTTGGCACCAATACCCTTGAGATCCTAGACAATGAGCCCGAACGCCTCCTAGAAATTGAGGGCATAGGCTCAGAAACCTGCAATATGATCATTAGTTCCTGGAATGAGCACAAAATTTCCAGAGAATTGATCCTCTTTTTGAAGCCCTTGGGCTTTTCCATGGCCATACGTGCTGCCATCTTACGTATCTTTGAAGGCAATGCCTTAGATGTCATCAAAGAAAATCCCTATCGCTTGGCCTTAGATGTCCCTGGGGTAAGCTTTACCATGGCCGACAATTTAGGGCGTTTTTTAGAATTCCCCGATGATCATCCCTTGCGTCGGGAGGCATACATAATTTCCTGCCTCAAAGATGCCACCCACAAAGGCCACGTCTACCTGCCCAAAGATAAATTGGCCATGGAAGCCAATAGGTTCTTAAACTGCACAGCCCTTGAATTTGAAGACCTGTTAAACAGGTTACTGGCCCAAAAAAGAATTGTTGTTGAACAAAAAAGCGACTGGCAGCAAGAGCTCCTAACAACAGATGATCAAGGATTTAGCGGGGATTTTGATGACAATATGGCTGAGGCGGCCATCTATTTACCACCCTACTACAGCTTTGAAGTCCAAACCGCTCGAGCCATCCACCGCATCTTAAATGCACCCAAATCGGTGCATATTCACAATCCCGAGGCCTTGGCCAATGTGGTTATTGCCAAACAGGACATTGAACTAGCCAAAGAGCAATCAGAAGCCGTCAAAATGGCGGCCAAAGCTAAAATCTTGATCCTCACCGGTGGTCCTGGTACCGGCAAAACAACCACCATCAATACCATTATCGACCTGTTTAAAACCCAAAACGCCAAGATCTCTCTAGCTGCCCCCACCGGACGTGCGGCCAAAAGGATGTATGAGACAACCAAACAGGAAGCCAAAACCATCCACCGCATTCTCGAATATAGTCCCCAAACACAAGCTTTTACGCGCACCAACGACAATCCCCTAGATTGCGATCTATTAATCGTTGATGAAGCATCCATGCTCGATATTGCCCTGGCAGCCCATCTCTTTTTGGCCATCCCTGATGGCTGCACTTTGGTTTTGGTGGGTGATATCTGTCAGCTGCCCTCGGTTGGCCCTGGTTCTGTACTCTCAGATATCATCAACTCACAGATGGTGCCCATCGTTAGGCTAACCCAAATTTTCCGCCAGTCGGCTGAAAGTGCCATTGTACGCAATGCCCACTTAATCAATAGTGGCCAAGTACCACCAGTCAATGAAAAAAACTCGGATTTTTTCTTCCTCTTTGAAGATGATCCTGAAAAGTCCGCCCAAACCATTGCGGATCTAGTTGCTAGACGCCTACCGACTCACTACCACTTCAATATTTTGAACGATATTCAAGTGTTAAGTCCCATGCACAAAGGTGAATTAGGCATTACCAAGCTAAATAAACTTTTGCAGGAAAAATTAAATCCCAATAATACCCAGGTCTCGCGTGGTGATCATATTTACAGATTAAACGACAAAGTCATGCAGATTCACAATGACTATGTGAAAGATGTCTTTAATGGTGACCTTGGTATTATTAGCAGCATGGATTTGGAAAAACAAATTTTAAGTATCACATTTGATGAAGATAAAATAATTTCATATAAGTTTGACGAATTAGATGACATCGTCCCGGCCTACGCCATCTCCATCCATAAATCTCAAGGCTCTGAATATCCGTGTGTAATTATCCCCATGAGTATGTCACACTCCTGGATGCTTGAGCGCAATTTGATCTATACAGGCGTTACTCGCGGCAAAAAACTGGTAGTGCTTATTGGTCAACAATCTGCATTTGCTAGAGCTGTTAGAAATAACACCATGCGTAAACGCTTTAGCCGTCTATGGCTACGCTTAGCCAGACTTAAAAATACTCCAGATATGCCAAACCTAGATCTGCGTGATAATCCTGAATATGATGATTATGAAGATTTTGATGACTATGTTGCTTTTTAGGCTCAATATTTAATGAATGTAAAAACAAAACAAAAAAAATTATAATATAATAACTTTATAAAACTATCGTATAATAAAATAGAAGAACAATGAAAAAATATGATAGTATAATGATGCGAGAATAAAACAAAAAAATAATTTTTCATTATCAGTAGTGATATGATAGCACACAATTGTAATAATATTCGCACACTAAATACTCAAGATTAAAATTACAAACTAAGTTCACAAGGCTAAAATTATAAAACTCATTTTTTGAAATCCGATCAAATTCTTTAAGCCAGCAAGGAGGAGGCTACCATAGCGTGGCCTAAACTTTAATGACGCAAGATTCAACCCACACAAAACGACCTGAAATTTTGGCCCCAGCTGGCGATAAATCTTGCTTTTTAGCTGCTCTAGCCGCTGGAGCTAATGCCATCTATCTAGGATTGAAAAACTTTTCGGCCCGCATGGAAGCAGAAAATTTTAGTTTACTTGAAGTTTCACGGCTAACCGATTTGGCTCATCAAGAAGGCGCACGTGTTTATATCACCTTAAACACCATGCTAAAAAAAGATGAGCTGAACCAAGCCTATCGTCTCTTACGCCGCCTTGAGACCCAAGCAGGCTGTGATGGCATCATTATTCAAGATTTAGCTTTTATCACTTTGGCCCATGAAGCTAACTTTAGCGGTGGCGTATTTCTCTCAACTCTTGCCAATGTCACCCACCCAAAAGCTTTAACCTTAGCAGCAAACCTTGGCTGTCAGCGTGTTATCTTACCTAGAGAGCTATCCATTGATGAGATTAGATCTATGGGCGAAGCTTGTCCTGACAATCTAGACTTGGAATTATTTGTGCATGGTGCTCTCTGCTATTGCGTCAGTGGCCGCTGCTATTGGTCAAGCTATCTGGGGGGCAAAAGCGGACTTAGAGGCAGATGTGTTCAACCTTGCCGCAGACTCTATCAACTTGGTGCCACTGCTCCTAGCCAAAAAAGCAAGGGACGCGAAGTTAAGGCCCGCTACTTTTCCTGCCAAGATCTATCCATAGATGTTTTGGCCAAAACCCTGCTTGATATTCCGCATTTAGTCTCCTGGAAAATCGAAGGCCGCAAAAAAGGTCCCCATTATGTCTACCATGTGGTCAAAGCCTACGCTATGCTGCGCGATAACCCAGAGGATTCTGCCGCCAAACGCGATGCCTTAGACATTTTAGATCTAGCCTTAGGGCGCCCTTCCACCCATGCTCGTTTTCTACCCCAAAAGACGCGCATCCCAACCGATCCTAGCGGTGTAACAGCTTCAGGTCTATTTATTGGCCTAACCCAAAAAGTGGACAATCAGATCCAATTAAAGCCCAAAATCCCCCTAAAACCACAAGATTATTTAAGAATTGGCTCGGAAGAAGACAAGTTTCATCAGACTTTCCGCGTTACTTACCCCATGCCTAAAGGCAAGGTGCAAACTCTAAATCTTAAAATGACTCCGCCACCAGCGGGCACGCCAGTTTTTCTTATCGATCGTCGGGAAAAAGAACTGGTCAACATTTTGCGCACCTATCAACAAAAGCTTACCAATATATCTGGACGTGAAACTAAAGAAGTCAACGACGTTTTAAAACTGCCCAAAGGAAGTATAGGTAAACGCAGATCGGATATGCGCGTTTTGGCTAATATCCCCAATGGCAAAGAAAATAGAGCCAGCTCGCAACATATGCTTGGGCTGTGGGTAGCCCCTAAAACCATCCAAATCTCCCGTCCTGTGGCCAGACGTGTCTTTTGGTGGTTGCCGCCTGTAATTTGGCCTGATGAAGAGAAAAAGATTCAAAATCTTGTCCATGGGCTGTGGCAAGATGGCTGCCGCCACTATGTCTGCAATGCACCCTGGCAAAGAGCCCTTTTTCCAGATGAGCTTCCAGACGGGGCCGACCTTGTGGCCGGACCTTTTTGTAACCTGGCTAATCCCCTAAGTTTAGACATCTTAAAGTCTCAAGGGTTCAAAGCTGCCTTTGCTAGCCCAGAACTTGGTCGCGAAGATTTACTGGCTTTACCCAAAGCTAGTCCCTTACCCTTAGGCTTTGTCATTAGTGGGTTTTGGCCTGTGGGCATCTCGCGCTTTGGATTGTTAGGTCTAAAAACAAACACTCCATTTTCCAGCCCCAAAGGTGAAGTCTTCTGGATTCGCGACTATGGCCAAAACTCTTGGATCTACCCAGCCTGGCCCTTGGATTTCAAAGATAAACAAGCTGAACTTTTAAATGCTGGTTATTGCTTTTTTGCGACTATTTTGGAAAATCAGCCCCAAAATCTGCCTGTGGCTAATCGACCTGGCCACTTTAATTATGATGGGCAGCTTATTTAGGGCATTTTCTAAAATTACTAGGTATTTTGTTTTTCTTGCTGGAAAATAGACTGAATACTTACGAAAAAGAAAAGGTTATTAGGAGAAGTTTTGGCCTGGCCTGCGCCCTAGGTTTCCTTTTTGAGGGTTTTATGACTTTTTTAGCCGACCTACATATTCACTCCCGCTTTTCGCTAGCCACAAGCAAAGATTTGACCCCACAAAACTTGGATGCTTGGGCTAGGGCCAAAGGGTTAGGTGTCATTGGCACCGGTGATTTTACCCATCCCAAATGGCGCGAAGAGCTGCATAGTAATCTTCAAATTGATCCTCAATCTGGCTTATATACGCTTAAAGGTGCCCAAGAAACATTACCTTTTGTAAATGAGGCTGGTGCCATAGCAGCCCAAAAGCCGCCCCTCTTTTGCCTGCAAACTGAAATCAGTTCCATCTATAAAAAAAACGGGCGCACCCGCAAAGTACACAATCTAATCTATGTTCCAACCCTAGAAGATGCCGATCGTTTTGCCGAGCGCTTGGGTAAATTTGGCAATATTAACTCCTATGGCCGTCCTATTTTGGGCCTTGATTCCAGAGATCTCTTGGAACTACTGCTAGATACAGTGCCAGATGGCGTACTAGTCCCAGCCCATATTTGGACCCCATGGTTTTCACTATTTGGATCGCGCTCAGGATTTGATTCTATTTATGACTGTTTTGAAGATTTGACAGATCAAATTTTTGCTCTGGAAACAGGGCTTTCATCTGATCCACCCATGAACCGCTACATAAGTAGTTTGGATAAATACGCGCTTATCTCCAATTCCGATGCCCATTCTGGCAGCAAATTGGGCCGTGAAGCCAATCTCTTTAGTGGCGAGGCGAGTTATCAGAATATCTTTAATGCCATTAAAGCCTCAGCCCAAAGGCAAACAAATCAAGATGAGCTTCCAACCAAATTTTTAGGTACCCTGGAATTTTTCCCCGAAGAGGGCAAATATCACCTTGATGGACATAGAGCCTGCAATATCTCGCTCAATCCCCTAAAAGCTCAGGAATACAATAATATCTGCCCTGTTTGCGGCAAGCCTCTAACAATAGGTGTCTTACATCGTGTCATGGAGCTTGCTGATCGCAGAGATCTTGTGCCTCTAGACCATGAGCCTAACTATAAATCCATCATGCCGCTGCAAGAAATTTGTGCGGAAATTTTGGGCCTTGGGCCCACATCACAAAAAGTTTTGGCTAGCTATGGCCAAACCATCTCCAAACTAGGTCCAGAGCTCGATGTTTTAGTCAATCTACCCTTAGAAGATATCAACCATTTTTGGCCAGAACTTGGTGAAGGTATCCGCAGGCTTAGGACAAGCCAGGTGCTGCTTAAAGGTGGCTATGATGGTGAATTTGGCCAGGTGCATCTTTTTGATGAGAAGGAGCTACCCCAAAAAAAGCGGGTCAGATCTACAGCCACTCAAAAGAAAGCTCAAGCTGATTTAAAAGCACCCCATGATAATCTAAATGATCTGGATCTGTTTCAAAAAGAGGCCAAGCCTAAAAATCATCCCGAAAGCTCTATTCCTACCTACTCATTAGAGCAAACAACCGCCCTTAAATATACTGATGGCCCAAGTATTGTTATTGCCGGTCCGGGCAGCGGAAAAACCCATTTGCTGATGGGGCGCTTAAAATATCTGCTTGAATCTAACCTTGATCCCACCAAAATAGTTGCCCTAACTTTTACCAAAAAAGCAGCCAAGGAGATGCGAGACAGGCTTGAACGCCTAAATTTTGCACCGGCTAAACAGCCCTTCATCGATACCATTCATGCTTTTTGCTGGCAGGCAATTTTAGCTAAAGTAGGGCAGGCCACCCTTTTAAGCGAAGAAGAAAGCCAACTTCTTTGGGCTAAAGCCAATAATGTTAGCCTAAATGTAGCTAAGAGGAGCTTTGCTCAGACCAACCAACTGCGCGAACAACTGCTCTTAAATGATCCAAACTATAAGAGTTATCTTGAAGAGTTTACCTGTTACCAGAATTTGCTGCGCGAAAGCTTTGACTGCCCTTGTTTTGATTTTACAGGTCTCTTGGAGGAAGGCTTAAAGCTTTTTTTGGGGCATAAACCAGACTATGCAGCAATTTTGGTGGATGAAATTCAAGATTGCTCGCTACTCAATCTCAAGGTCATTCAAAGCCTCCTGCCAGAAGATGGCCAAGGCTTCTTTGGTATTGGAGATCCCAACCAAGCCATCTATGGCTTTAGAGGCGCGGTCAAAAATGTCCAAGAAGTTCTGCAAAGCTTCTACCCAAATCTTACGACCTTTAAGCTTAAGATGAGCTACCGCTCAAGCCAAAAGATCTTGGACTGTGCCCAACAACTGATTCCACCAAGCGATAACTTGCTCTTGGAAGCTTTTGCCAACCAAAATGCCAGCTTAAACTTTTGCTTAGCACCCAACGAAATTTCCGAAGCTCGCTGGATAGCCAAAAATATTAGTCAGCTTCTAGGAGGCTCATCCCTAACGCTAACCAAAGAACCTTCGGATGAAACATTAAACTTTTCACCCAACGATATTGCCATCTTAGTGCGCTACAAAATCTTAATCCCGACCATAGCGCAGGCCCTCAAAGACTTTGGAATCCCCTGTCTAGCTCCAAGTATGGAACAATTTTATTTAGATGAAGTTGTAGACAAATTTTTAAGCTACATTGATCCCAAAGTGCCTACAACCGATCCTCTTTTCCCCTATGATCCCCTCCATCTTCCACCCCTTGAAACCTTAAAAGGTTGGCTAGATAGCCAACCCTGGGCTTCAAATATGGCTAGTCAAAGCCAAGCTTTTATGGCTTTAGAAAACTTTTATGGCCAATGTTCTTCCTGGGAAAATTTCTTTGAACGACTTGTTTGGTTGGAGGAAGAGGATAGTCTCAAAGCCAAAACAGAATCTGTCCAGATTTTGACTTTACACGCTGCCAAAGGTTTGGAGTTTAGAGCATGTTTTCTACCAGCCCTAGAAGATGGTATTCTTCCAGCCAAACCAAACATAGTCTTAAACTCTAAAGCAGTTTACGATACTGATAAAGAAGACTTAACCGTTGATGATGAAAGAATCGCTGAGGAAAAACGACTTTTTTATGTTGGATTAACTAGGGCTAGCCAATTTATTTATCTAAGTGCAGCTAGCCAACGGAAAATTTATGGCCAAAAACTACAGCTGCCAATTTCACCATTTTATCAGTCAATTGAAAATATGTTTCAACAAGCAAAAATTCGTGAACTGACCAAAAAGGTTCAGACACAAAATAGTTTGTTCTAAGCTTTTAAACTAAAAAATATCAAAATTCCCTATGTCGTAGGGATGTTGTCAGTAGGATGGATTCAATATTTTGACATTTAGCGTTATGCGTACGGATGTTCCATGGTGATGTACATTTTCTATGGAAAAATGTCCGTTTTTTTACAGAATATGTGTCCAGGGTGAAACATAGCTAATGTCCAAATTTACCAGAATGTAGTTTTTTTTTATCAGAATATTGTCTAAGAAAAAAAAGAACAAGTGTCCATT
>JAFSZE010000174.1 GCA_017455745.1 Desulfovibrionaceae bacterium
GATGTATAAAAGAATTATAAAAATCTAATCTGTGGTAAAACAATTATTTGGGACAAACCTTATTGCCCTCTGGGACAAACCTTATTACCTCTATCGGCAAATTTGGGACAAACTTTAATGCCCTATCACAGGGATTTGGCACCCTTTTTTAGGGGGTGTGAGCGGTTACAGGTAATCTTATCTAAATATACAAAATTAAAAGGTTATTTATCTCATTTAGATAGCCATACATTGAATTTATAACATATAGTTATGGCTATTTTAAAAATACATTATTTGTTTGATCCAAATCTGCTTGATCGTTCATTTTTTCACTGGGATTTTTTTATTTTCCCATCGGAAAGTGGCAGATAAATCTCCAAAAATCCTCCATTCTGAACTGCTTGACAAATTGAGTCAACCGGTCTACTCCAAAAATGCCATGACAGTGAAACACGACGCGACTCGAGAGCGAATTTTGAATGCCGGCATGGAACTTGTGCCGCTCATGGGCTACAACGCAACCGGACTTGAGGCTATCTTGAAGAAGGCCGGTGTGCCTAAAGGATCGTTTTATCATTTTTTTCGGACTAAACAAGAGTTTGGTCTTGAACTTCTAGCTCGAGCTGTTGCCCAAAGTGAGCAGATCAGAGATAGGTTTTTAAATGATCAAACCAAGGAACCGCTGGCTAGAATCGATGCCTACTTGGACTATGTGATCGATTTGATGGGAGCCCAAGGTTGCACTCGGGGATGTTTTGTCGGTAATTTGAGTCAAGAGCTCTCTGATCAAAATGAAGCTTTTAGGTTGGCCCTTACGCAGGTTTTTGAGCAATGGGAAGAAAAAATTACACTATGTCTCAAAGAGGCACAGGACTGCGGCGAGCTAGACAAAGCTATAGATTGTCGAGCCCTAGGCCGTTTTTTCTTTTCAGCTTTTGAAGGAGCTCTTTTGCAAGCCAAGGTCTTGCGCTCTGTGGCCCCTTTGCGCGACTTAAAAGAATTTTGGTTGCATGGCGTACGGTTGAAGCAAAAACAAATCTAACCACAGAATCGATCTAACTGTTTTTTTCTGTTGGTGCTAAAAAAGCAATGGGTGGAGCATATGACCGATCAAGAAATTATCGAAGCCTTTCACGTGATGTGGGATAATTTTCCAGAACCAGTGACGATTACCCAAAAAACTCGGGAAATGATTGCCGTCAACAAGAAAGCTGCCGAGCTTGGTCTTACTGCTGGTGTCAAGTGTTCTTCTATTGGCAAACCCGAGGATCATCGCGGCTGTCTTTGTAATAAGGCCATTGATACCAAACAGGCTATTGCCGTGAAATATTTGGGACCATCTTCTGAGACTCTCTATGGCTATTGGATTCCAATTCCCGAGCGTCCTGAATGGATCATCCACTTTGGCGTGGGCAGGATGCCTATTTATGAAGAGTTGAAAAGGTAATCTGAGATTGTTTAGCCCATTGCATGTTCACAAATATCGATTCGGTTGAAGCCGCGCCCCTTTAAGGGGCGGTTTTACTTTAACCATGATTTTGGTTATTATGTACATAGCTGCAATCTAGAAGTACAAAGTTTGCTAAACATAAACTGAAAACACTTTCCGGCAGA
>JAFSZE010000175.1 GCA_017455745.1 Desulfovibrionaceae bacterium
TAATTTTTTATGTAAAATTTACTATGTGCAAATAATGGTCATTGGCTATATATTACATCTAAATACATTAAAAAATAATTGATTAATGCCAAGTATAGAGGAAATAACGATCAACATCCCCCACATCTAGCCTCTACAAGATGCCTAAAAGCTCAAGCTCTATTCAAGGCCAATTCGACCATCTAAAGCTTACGATCAGCTTCCAACAGCGCCCTAAACATTAAAAAAGCCTAAAAAAAGCCTGAGAGGCTTAGCTTAAAAAGGAAGCTTGCAGGCTAGGCATTCGTGGCCTTGTTTAAATTCGAACCTGATTATTTATCGGCCTCTTGGATGGATAGTTTTGCGCCGACACAATTTAAGCCTAGTATCTGCCTAATTGGGCAGGAATCTTAGCAAACTTAAAGTGAAAGTCTAAAATCTTAGCCTATAGTTGGATGCTTAATCTTGCCTCTTGGCACAGGATATTGCGGCAAGACTGTTTTGCTTGAGAAAAAAGTAGTCGATAATTTGAAATAAATTTTAAATCACATATAGAAAATATTGATTTTTGAGATTGCCAGTTCAAAGTGTAGCCACCCAAATTTACATCCATTAAAGAAATTGGTCAAGATCAGATTTCTTATAACTAACTTTAGATTATCCATTCTAATATATAAATTTCTATAGCAGCTTTAAATTTTTTTCTAGTCAATAAATAATGATGACTTCTAAAAACGATTATACTCAGATTTGTTCTGAGAACATCCAAAATATTAATCATTCACAGCCTGATAAAAAATTTTATATTTACATGGTTTATATTCAACTTTCCCCAAATCAATTCCAGAAAAGAAAAAATTGCTGACTAAAAAAACAAAAAGGCTAGACTTAACATCACTGCTAAGCCTAGCCCAAAATTTCGCCTAAATTGGATCCAAAAAAGTTAAATTTTTCAATAAGTTGGCGCAGGCCAATACTCTGCCTGCTCGAAAACGCCTTCTGTGACTAGATCGGCGGGGGTTTTGCTATCCGCAAAGCTAATATTCTGCTTGGTTTTTGAAGTTAGGTGGGGTTCAGCCAAACCTACACTGCGCAATTGCTCCAGTGTGAGCCAAGTTCTAGGCAGATTAGATATGCCAGTGCTCTCATAAAACTCATGCAATTCATCCAAATAATTATTTATTGTCTTGGCCTGCACAGGAAGCTCGGCTACTTTTTCAAGTATCTGTCTTAAACCGTCATCCTTTTGGGATTGAAAGGAGAGCTTTAAAAAATGTCCGGCGGCATAGGCTGCCAATAGTTCACCGCGTGCAATAATTTCTTTAGGCGCAGGTTTTGCGCTGCTAGTCCTTGGGCTATATTGAGAGTCAACCACTTTGGCCTCATCAGAGCCAAGTTTTGCCACCATTTTTTCCACGGTCGTTGCGAAGAAATTTTTTAACTGCGCACCTGCTTCACAAATATCGATTCGGTTGAAGCCGCGCCCCTTTAAGGGGCGGTTTTACTTTAACCATGATTTTGGTTATTATGTACATAGCTGCAATCTAGAAGTACAAAGTTTGCTAAACATAAACTGGAAACACTTTCCGGCAGA
>JAFSZE010000176.1 GCA_017455745.1 Desulfovibrionaceae bacterium
AAAATATTTTGATGTAATCAATATTGAAGATGTAGGGCCTGTTTCAGAATTTAGTTATAAAATATATGGCTTTAAAGATGGCTGTATTAAGGATAAATCATAAATTTAAATGCTCGTAAAGCCTAATTTCTTGCAATTAGCAACTTCAGGCTTTATTTAGAAAAAGTAAATTAAAACCAACCTTATTTACCGACAGATCTCATCCAAAGATCATTAAATTTAGAACTACCTTTTGGACTCTGACTTATGGAAAGTCGTCGCAAATTTGTTAAGCAAAGTTTAGCTGTTGCAGGAACTTTGGCTTTTAGCAGTTTTTTAGCAGAGGACACCATGGCTCTAACCGAAAAAGCACGCCAGTATCAGGAAAAATATTTTCCTAACATGGATCCAACTTTGGCCCAAACGGATCCAGAATTTGTCGAACTCTTTCATAATTTTGCCTTTGATGAGGTAGCCAATCAAAACGATCTTGATCCCAAAACGCGCTACATGGCTATTTTGGCCACCCTCTTGGGTTGTCAGGGCGTTGATGAGTTCAAGATTGAGTTGTCGGCAGCCTTGAAAGCAGGTCTGACACCGGTTGAAATCAAAGAAATTGTTTACCAGGCCACAGCTTACCTTGGCTTTGGCCGTGTACGCCCCTTTTTGACTGCCACCAATGAAGTTTTTAAACAAGCTGGCATTGCCCTACCCTTACCCGGTCAGGCTACAACCACCAGAGAAAATCGGCGTGAGAAAGGCACTCAAGCGCAGGTCGAAATTTTTGGTGACAGGATGCAGGAATTTTGGAAGTCAGGGCCAGAAGAAAGCCGCCATATCAACTATTGGTTGGCTGCCAACTGCTTCGGTGACTACTACACACGCACAGGTCTAAACTTAAAGCAGCGTGAGATGATCACTTTCTGCTATATTTCGGCTCAAGGTGGCTGTGAACCGCAGTTGACTGCTCACTGCAAAGGCAATTTTAAAGTTGGCAATGACAAGGCTTTTCTGATCAAGGTCCTCTCACAATGTTTGCCCTACATTGGCTACCCGCGCAGTCTAAACGCCCTACGCTGTATCAACGAAGCAGCCAAAGATTAAACTTAATCCTAAACTTTAACTTTTACTATTCTTTGGCGTTGTAAGCCTAAGCCAAGATTTTGCTCTTGGAAAAAAGCTAACAGTAAGTGTTAGGGGCAAATTTTGATAGATGATGAAAGAAGGCATAAGTCAAGTTTTATAAATTTTACATATAAGATCTCTGTTAATACTTTAATTGAAGTTGGATAAATATTTGCTAGTACAAATGATAACCCCCTTGATCCAATGTTTGAATCAAGGGGGTTATCATTTTCTTCTTAGTATTTAAAAAGGTTTATTGAGATGCTATTAAATCTGTTCATCTTATATTACATATAGTCAGAAAAATATTTTAGATGATATTCTCCTGAAAAATAGCTATTATTTTTTAGATATTGATTTAATTATAACCAGATAGTGTCAAATATTAAATATGTTCAAAATCTTCCATTTGAAAACTATAGCTATCAGACATTGCAGTTATTTTTATCTTAAGAATTTTCTGCGCAGTAGCTGTACTAGCATTTGTCATTCCCTCCAAATGAACCTGGACATCTGGTAATGCCATTATGGTTAACAGAATCGTTCGCGGAACTATGTTTGGAGGCAGACGTCTGCTTCTGGGTACATAGCTTTGAGCAGATTTTGAAAGGCCTTTAGACTAACATTGCGAAGTTCAGCAAGTAATCTTTGCGTTGTGCATATCAAGGTTTGGACAGAAGCATTGTCCTTATTATCAGCAATTACAGATAATATCGATGAATCAATAGTTACACATCTTGATGCATACATAGATGAATTTCAGACTGATAATTCGCAAGAAGAATATCTTTTTTATACTATTCACGACGGGCATCACACTAAGATGAATCCAGATACTGCTCACTACATGAAGAAAAAACATGGGAAAGCTTCTTACAACACAGATATCTTGTTTCTTGAATGCCTTCATTGTTACGTTCTTCGTCATGTATAGCTATGGCTATGTTAAAAAATGTGATTCCAATTTCTTATATTCGTGACTTTCTTGGCCATAGTAGCGTAGAAACCACAAGCATCTACAGTCATGCAGATAGTGAAATGATCGCAGAAGCCATCAAGGCCATAGAGCATGAAACTACGACTGCTACTACTCAAGAGAAGCAGTGGAAGGGACATGAGGAGTACTTCTTGAGATTATGTGGCCTAGCATAATTATCTTCAAAATTTTGGTGGCAATGGCAGAGTTTCCACCATCATTATTACAATTTGAAGATAATCTGATTTTAAGGATAATGACGCAGGTTTTCGTTTAACAGTTTGTACGGTTGCGTACAAACCCTGCCAACGGAGTTCAGATGCCTATAATGGCATCTATTCTTCTGCTGCTTAGATTAAAATATCAAACCATGTGACTGGCTCGATATTTTAGGAGAAACGTAATAATTAGTCGTCTCCCTCGTGTGGTTGGGATGCAAATATGGTCAAGAGGAGTTCGCTGTCATCGATCAAGCGGTACACTGGGAGTCGTCCTGAAAGTTTTTCGCTTGCAGAAAGGATGTTTTTCGCTTGCAGAAAGGATGATGGGCACACCTTCGCCTCGCTTGTCCATGAGAAATTTGCGCTCACCTGGGAAATCTGTAAAGGGGATTGGGCAACGAGCAAGCAGGCTGGTCAGAAGCTCATTGCGAGTCGCCTGTCGGAGTGGAAGACTCTCAATCGTCAAGGTATTAGCGATTGTGCCGGGTGAAAAAATTTCAAGACGATCCGAAAACATATGCAGTCGAATTTTAGAACATGGGATTGAATAGTCTCTGTGGGCGACAGCATTCACCAGTGCTTCAAATACCGCCTGCATTGCGTACTGTGGAATGTCACGTCTTGCAGGCTCCTTGACCGCACGAACCTTCATGTTTCTTTCCACGAACCTATACGCTTCGTAGATTTGCACATCCAAAGGCCCCGTAATATCTTTCGCATCGAGCTGGTACGCTGCATTTCGTTCAGTCCCCCGATACGCTACTGCCTGAATAAAGGCACTGGTGAGAAACGCATCCGGTTGTTCGCTAGCCATCAACAGTCCGCTTACGCTGGGACAAATCTTACCATCTTCATCCAGTGTGAGGAGCTTCAGTTTGAATAAAAATTCATCATCATCTTTTGGTGCAAGCGATGTTTTGAATTTTGCCCACAAATCTTTATTGAGACATTCTCGAGGGGTGGTAGTCACTGATTGCTCATCAAATCTGATAATCCTGGCCTGGCTTCGTTGTTGAAAAAGTCTGGCCAGAATATCCGGCGTCAACTTTCTCATATCCCTATTTTAGGCACTTTTCAGCCATACTTTTATAAAATACCAGTAGATATGCCAGACAAAATTTAAGGTACCCTTGGCATGACTTTTGCATATAAGAGCAAACTTTAGCTATGGCATAGCAATTGCATAAGACACTTTTCCCATTTTGTATCTTAAGTTGTCAGAAGTCTGCTTAAGACTTGGAACATATTTTGCTAATAGC
>JAFSZE010000177.1 GCA_017455745.1 Desulfovibrionaceae bacterium
AAAGACACCTGCTGAGGTGATCCAAATGGCTGTGGCTGGAGTTAAACGCTGTGTTGGTTACACCAAGAACGTGGAATTTTCCTGTGAAGACTTTTCCAGATCCGAAAGGGATTTCCTTTGCCAAATCTTGGGCGAAGTGATCGCAGCCGGTGCTACAACCATTAATTTGCCAGATACGGTTGGCTATGCCCAGCCAGCCGAATTTGCTGAGCTGTGCGAATATGTGATCAAAAATACCAAAGGTGCCGAGAAAGTTATCTTTAGCGTCCATTGCCACGATGATTTGGGGCAAGGGGTGGCCAATAGTTTGGCAGCTCTAAGGGTTGGCGTGCGGCAGGTTGAGGTGGCTTTAAGTGGTATTGGCGAAAGAGCTGGCAATGCGTCGCTTGAAGAAATCGCCATGGCCTTGACTGTGCGCAAAGATTTCTATGGCTTAACCCACGGTATAGATACCGAGCAGCTTTATCCTTCTTGTCGTCTGCTTTCTATGATCATTGGTCGGCCCATTCCAGCCAACAAAGCCATTATCGGTGCCAATGCTTTTGCTCATGAATCAGGCATCCATCAAGATGGCATGATCAAAAATCGTGAAACCTATGAAATCATGACCCCGCAGTCGGTTGGCCGCACCAAGACCCAGCTTGTTATTGGCAAACATTCTGGTCGCAATGCTGTGGGCCAAAAATTTGAGGAATTGGGCTATAAGCTTAATCCAGAGCAGTTGAATGCCATCTTTGATGCCGTGAAAGCCTTGGCTGACCGCAAAAAGCAGCTTTTAGATGAAGACCTGATGGCTTTGGTGCAGCAAGAGATCTATCGTATTCCCGATCGGTTAAAATTGCGCCATGTGAGTGTGCAAAGTTCCGATGCAGGTGGCGTGCCACCTGTGGCAGCAGTGTTGATGGATGTGGATGGAGTTGAAAAGAGTGGGGCAGGCTTTGGAGCAGGTCCGGTTGATGCCCTCTTTAACGTTATTTCGGAATTGGTTGGGCGTAGTCCTGAACTGGAACAATATGCCATCAATGCCATTACTGGTGGTACCGATGCGTTAGGTGAGGTCACGGTGCGCATTCGCGATAAAGCTATCTCTTCTGTTGGCCGTGGCAATCATCCTGATGTGCTTGTAGCTAGCGCTAGAGCCTATGTTGATGCTTTAAACAATTTGGCTAAACGGGAAGCAGAAGGTAAACGTTTGCATGCGCAGCTAGAAGTGCCGACCGAATAGAGTTTAGACCAAGTTTTTGGCCAAGACTCTTGAAAGAAGAGTCTTGGCCAAAGTTTGTTAGCCGAAATTTTCGGGGGATCTAGGAGGCTCCCAGGGAGAGTGTGGGCTAGAATTTTTCTTTTGGCCTAAAACCCTCTGCAAAATTCATATGTTACAAACCCTGGCACAGAAGCTTTTACAGTTACACACTGCTGAAGAGATAAAACAGGATGGGCAGATCGTTCAATGCCGCGTCTCTCTGGTTTTGGCCAATGATATAACCGCGCCCTTAGCCATCAAATCCTTTGCGGGCATGGGTGCCAGAGAGGTTTTTGATCGGGATAAGATTGCCCTGGTCATGGATCATTTTACCCCCCAAAAAGACATCGATTCGGCTAATCAGGTCATGATTACGCGCAAATTTGCCGCCGAGCAGAAGATTACCCATTATTATGAAGGTGGGGTCAGTGGCATTGAGCATGCGCTTCTTCCAGAAAAAGGTCTGGTCAAGCCTGGCGACTTAGTTGTGGGGGCCGATAGTCATACCTGTACTTACGGTGGAGTTGGTGCTTTTGCCACCGGTATGGGCTCAACCGACATTGCTGCAGCCATGGCCTTGGGCCAAAACTGGTTCAAAGTTCCACCAACCATTCGCGTGGAATTTGTGGGCACCATGGGCGAATATGTGCGGGCCAAAGACTTGATCTTAATGCTCATAGGTCGCATCGGTGTTGATGGCGCTTTATATAAAGCCTTGGAATTTACTGGTTCGGTGATTGAAGATCTGCCGGTTGAAGGTAGACTAACCATGGCCAATATGGCCATTGAAGCCGGAGCCAAGGTGGGACTCTTTGCCTGCGATGCCAAGACCAAAGAGTATTATGAGAGTAAAGGCTTGACCTGTGATTTCGCAGAAATCAAGGCTGATGCTGGTTGCCACTATGAGCAAGAGGTTAAAATTGATCTGACAGGCTTGGGACCTGTGGTTAGCTGTCCGCATCTGCCAGCCAATGTGAAGCCGGTGGCTGAGTTAGAGAAATTGCCCATCCAGCAGGTCGTGATTGGTTCATGCACCAATGGTCGCATTAGCGATATGCGCGATGCGGCCAATATTTTGCGGGGCCGCAAGGTTGATCGCAATGTGCGCTGCATCATTTTGCCAGCCACACCGAAAGTTATCAGACAGTGTTTGGATGAGCATCTCTTGGAAGTCTTTTTGGATGCTGGTTGTATCGTGGGACCGGCCACTTGTGGGCCATGTTTAGGCGGTCATATGGGCATTTTGGGCGATGGTGAGCGGGCTGTGGCCACCACCAATCGTAATTTTAAAGGCCGGATGGGCAGCTTAACGTCTGAGGTCTATTTGGCTAGTCCAGTTGTGGCTGCGGCTAGCGCAGTTTGCGGCTATATTGCCGGCCCTGAAAGTCTCTAAAGTTAAGGATGGCTCCATGCAATATACAGGCACAGTGCATAAAGTTGGCGCCCACATCGACACCGACGCCATCATTCCGGCTAGGTTTTTAGTCACCTCAGATCCCAAGAAGTTGGGTGAAAAGTGCATGGCAGGTCTTGATCCTGATTGGGTCAAGCGGGTTAAGACTGGCGACATTTTGGTTGCCGAGCGCAATTTTGGCTGCGGCTCATCCCGTGAACATGCACCCATTGCCATTTTGGGGGCTGGCATTCCTGTGGTCATTGGACATAGTTTTGCCCGCATTTTCTACCGCAATGCCTTTAATATGGGCTTACCATTGATTGAGATTGACGATGCGGTGGATAAGATCCATGACGGTGACACTTTAACGGTTGATATGGCCAAAGGTGTGCTCATCGATCAAACCCAGAATTTTGAGATCAATTTCCCACCTATTCCAGCTTCCATGCAAGCAATTTTGGATCAGGGCGGTTTGGTTGGCTATGTTAAAGCCCAATTAAGCGCCAAGTAGAGCTTTTGAGGAGCCTTTGATGGAAAAAACGATTTGCCTCTTGCCCGGTGACGGCATAGGTCCTGAAATCTTGGCCCAAGGTGTGGCGGCACTGAAAGCCATTGCCGCCAAATGTGACCATAAATTTGTTTTTGAAGAAGCCGCCATTGGTGGCGCAGCCATTGATAAATTTTCAGAGCCTCTGCCCAAAGATACGGTTGCTAAATGCAAGGCTTCTGATGCTGTCTTTTTGGCCGCAGTAGGTGGACCCAAATGGGACAATCTCCCCGCTAACAAGCGTCCAGAACGGGGCTTGCTTGGCATTAGAAAAGAGTTAGGTCTCTTTGCTAACCTTAGACCGGCTCTGCTTTTGCCTGAATTGGCCAATGCCTGCCTTTTGCGGCCTGAGATTGCCCAAAAAGGCTTGGATCTGATTGTGGTGCGTGAGCTAACTGGCGATATTTATTTTGGTGAACCACGCGGCCTTGAAGTTAAAAATGGCTTGCGCGTAGGTTTCAACACCATGATCTATGATGAAAATGAGATCAAACGGATCGCTCGGGTCGCCTTTGAGACAGCTAGAAAAAGACGCCACAAGGTCTGTTCGGTTGAAAAGAGCAATGTCCTTGAAACATCACGTCTGTGGAAAGAAGTGGTCATGGAAGTCCACAAAGACTATAGCGATGTGGAATTAACCCACCTCTATGTGGACAATGCTGCCATGCAGCTTGTGCGCGATCCTTCCCAGTTTGACGTCATTTTGACCGGCAATATTTTTGGTGACATCTTATCTGATGAAGCCTCAGTGATCACAGGCTCTTTAGGTATGCTGCCATCAGCTTCCATGGGTTCCGATGGTCCTGGACTTTTTGAACCTATCCATGGTTCAGCCCCTGATTTGGCCGGTCAAGATAAGGCCAATCCTTTGGCAACCATTCTTTCAGCAGCCATGCTCTTACGCTTAGGTTTTGGCCTTACGGCTGAGGCAGATTTAATTGAAAAGGCTGTGCGCAAGACTTTGGCCGATGGTTTTAGGACAGGCGATATCATGGAAGAGGGCAAGACCTTGGTGGGCTGCCAGAAGATGGGGGAACTTGTGACCCAAGCCATCAATGATTTGGCCTAAAAGATTATTAACTAGGCTTTTTTTAGCTTACAAAGATTCTTGAGCGATAAGCCAACTGTTTTTATCCTTGAGCACAAGTTCACGGATTTTATCAAATGCGCCTTAGATCCTCGTACACTTAGGCACGTGGATCTAAGGCGGACCATAGCGAAAAATTTTTTTACGCTAAAACGCAAAAAACGCGATTCAAGGAATCGCGTTTTTTGTAGGTCGAACACCCGACAACCACTGTTACCGCTGCTTCCTTTCGGACCTGACGGGGTTGGCAGCATTCTCGCCGTTCGACCTGCCCTTTTGTAGCTTGCTAGGGCCAGGTAGTCAAGTGATTTGGGCCGGTTTTTTACGCAAGCCAATTTTTTTGCTCTTAAGCTTTTTTGACTCCCAAATTAAGGGCTAGGCTTTTTTTTCTACGATTATGATTGTCATAAATAGCTATTTGGTGTAGATTTTTCTAAGCGAGTGAGATTGCACTTTAACTACTTTGCTGATTAATAGATTTAAAAGAGAATAATATAATATATTTTGCACATTTCATGCATATAGATCTTAAGATATTTCTATAAATTTTCCCCACAAATAACATCTTTAACATCATACGACTAGCCATTCTAGTAGTTTTAGCAAATTTTTATATTCTTTATCTCTAACCGCCTAGTTTTTTGTAAATTGATCGATCTTGGCAAATCTTGTCTTGGTTATTGTTTGGTTAAGATAGGCTTGGGACATATTTTAAATATACTTAAAATTGGATTAATACGTATTTATAATAAATTCTAGATTAACTTAAGATAGTCTTGGTATGCCCTTAAAATGGGCTTAATGTGGACTTAAGATTGACTTAAGATGGGGTGGGGGAGTGAAATTAATGTTTAGTCAAGATCTAATCAAAACTTAAGCAGATCTAGACAGGATTTAATTAAGATCTTGTATTTATTGTTTTTTGCTAGTTTTTTTGCTGGTTTCTTATTACAGTTCTACCAGATTTTTGGAACAAAGCTAGTTGTATTTTTTAGCTTTTTTTCATTTCAATTTTTTTTATTTTGCATTTTTCATCTTCACAACATTTTTCTTTTTGAACTTTGTAATATTTTTATACTATTTTTTGTGTGTTGTTTCACATTCATTGTTTTTTTTATTTTATATTCTTTTGTATTACTTTGACTTTGATTATTTTTCTTTGTTTTAATTTCTGTTTTTGCTGTTATTATTTTTTTATTTTTTGCCTTGAGTAATATTTAGATGTTTTATATTTGATGTTAATTGGCTTTGAATAATTTAGTTTCTGGATAATTTAGATAGATACTGGATTTAATTTTTATCTCTAATCTTTGTGTGACGCTTTTGACTACAACTTTGTAACATACATATTTTTACATAAGGACGCAATGGAGAATTCATATCTCAAAATAACCCCACTGGGAGGTTTGGGTGAAATAGGTCTAAATTGCCAGTTGTGGGAAACTGAGCACGGCGTGGTCATGATTGACTGTGGGATCATGTTCCCCTCGGATGAACTGTTGGGTGTGGACCTTCTGATTCCCCATTTTGGCGCTGTTAATGAGGTGCGGGATAGGGTTTGTTGCATCATCTTAACGCACGGACATGAAGATCATATTGGAGCACTGCCGTGGCTTGTGCCGCTCTTAAAAGGGGTGCGCATCTATGGCTCAGATTTTACCTTGGCTTTAGTGGAACACAAGCTTTTGGAACACAATGTTTTGGATTATGTGGAGCTTGTGCGCTGTGATTGGCAAACAGTGATTGAGGCTGCCGGGATGCGCTTTCATTTTTTCCCGGTCTGCCATTCCATTCCGCAGGGTTTTGCCTTGGGCGTTGAGACAGAGGTCGGTAAGATCATTCACAGTGGTGATTTTAAAATCGATCCTGCGCCCTTATCTGGTCCTGGTACAGATTTAGCTGCCCTAAAGGCTTTTGCTGGAGACAACTTACGGCTCCTTTTTTCCGATTCCACCAATGTGGGCCGTCTTGGTCATTCGCTAACTGAACGTGAGGTCCGCGACTCTCTGGCCAATATTTTTGCTAAAGCTAGAGGGCGGATCATTATAACGCTTTTTTCCAGTCACATTCAGCGCATTCAGGAAGTCTTTGATCTAGCGACCAAATTTGGGCGAACGGTTGTGATTACCGGCAAATCATTGGCCACCAATATCGACATTGCCAAATCCTTGGATTTGGTTGACCCACCTAACGATTTCTATAATGCCCACTATGAACTGCCCAATTTGCCAGACGATCAAGTGGTCATCGTGGCCACAGGAGCGCAAGGTGAACCTTTCTCAGCCTTGGCCCGCATGACCTATGGGGCGCATAAAGACCTAGAGATCCATGAAGGTGATACTGTTTTGATGAGTTCCAGGATCATTCCTGGTAATACCACAGCCATCATTAGATTGATCAATGCCATGTACCATAAAGGGGCTGAGGTTTTATATGAGGGCATTCATTCCATTCACGCCTCAGGCCACGCCCACCGCGAAGAACTAAGAGCCTTGATTGAAACATTAAAGCCTGAGCTTTTTGTGCCTGTGCATGGTGAATTTCAGCATCTGGTTAAACATTTACAGTTGGCTAGAGAGTGCGGAGTTGCTCCCGATAACTGCATTTTTCTAGAAGATGGTCTGCCTTTGGTTTTATATCCTACCGGCTATGAGTTAGATGATCCTGTCCCTGTTGAGTGTACGCTAGTTGATGGCAAAGGGGTTGGGGATGTTGGCAATCAGGTTTTACGCGAGCGGAGGCTCTTGGGGGCTGAGGGCTTGGTTATTGTTGTGCTTGTGTTTGATGCCGAAAGTGGCATAGTTCTCAAAGGCCCTGAAATCCTCTCCAAAGGCTTTACTTTTACCACCCATAACTATTTGCTGGAAGATGCCAAGTGTCTCGTTTTAGATGAAATTGAAAATCTTGACTCCATAGATGAACAGGTTTTAACTGAACAGATTAGGTTAAGTTTGCGCCGCTTCTTCCGCAATGTTTTAGGTCGCGAACCTGTGATTGTTTCGGTCATCTCTTTTGTTTAGATTAATTCTAAAAAGTTTAAATAGTATTTTTCGACTACAAAATTCAATTTTATGTTTGGCCTAAATGTGCTAATATCTTTTCAAGCGACAAAATGTGAAGAAAGTTCTGGCTTTTAGTACTTCGCTTGCCTGATAATTCAATTTTTAAGGAGCCTGCTGAATTTCGCCAACTGTGAATTTCAGCAAGAGGCTCTTTTTGTCTACCGTTTAGCGCTTTTCGCCATTGCTACCGTTGAGCATCGGAGATCCATATGGAATTTAGCTTTTTGCAAATGATCAGTAATGCCAGCCTCATAGCTAAGCTTGTGCTTGCTCTTCTGGTGATAATGTCGATAACCAGCTGGGGGCTAATGATTCAAAAGGCCGTGTCCTTAAGCTCGGCCTACCGTCGAGCCAAGAGCGGTATTGAGCGTTTTGATTCCTCAGGTAGCCTGCGCGAAGCCGTCAAATCCTTGGGTGCTGATCCCATCTCACCGCTTTATTTCATTGCCCATCAAGGTGTTCACGAATTTAACCGTTCCAAAGAACTTGGCAATGACAGTGCCATCATCGTTGACAATGTGCGCCGGGCTTTGCGCCAGGGTGTCGCCAGTGAGTTGGCCAGATTGCAAAATTCTTTATCTATTTTGGCCACAACAGCTAATACAGCCCCATTTATTGGTTTGTTTGGTACAGTTTGGGGGATCATGCACTCCTTTCATTCCATAGGTATGCTTAAAACTGCCTCACTAGCCACAGTTGCGCCAGGTATTTCCGAGGCACTAGTGGCTACAGCTATTGGTTTGGGGGTGGCTGTGCCAGCTACCGTGGGCTTCAATATTTTTATGGGCAAATTGTCCCAGATCGATACGCTTTTGGTTAATTTCGCCGGTTTTTTCTTAAATCGAGTTCAACGGGAATTAAATGCCCAGCGCCCGGTGCAGCGGACTGGGGCCACGGAGCTGTAAGATGGGTGCAAGTTTAGGTCAAGCCAAG
>JAFSZE010000178.1 GCA_017455745.1 Desulfovibrionaceae bacterium
AAAACTGTATAAAGCAGTTTTACCAAAAATTTTAATTATACCAAATACTACTCTTTTACCCACTGAAAGCGCCATATTTCTAAACAACCACGTCATAAACTAACACATCTATTCTACTTATGCAAATATCTTATCTATGCATTATTCACATACATGTATACAGATACTTTATAAACATAATGCTTTATGATGAAAGTCAATTCTAATTAATGTATCTTACTGAGAATAAAATTTAACATATCAATAGACATACTAAGCATAGATAATATTTTTTTGCTGTATGTGCTAATAGAACATTGTATTTTATTTTTGTTATTTTTTAATATAGCACATAATAAATCTTTCTGATTAGTATGTATCACTTTTACAGTCAATCTATCAATTTTCTAAAAATAAAATAACAATCGGTGTATAATATAGACCTTAAAATTAACAGTTTTTCACATTTTATATTCTTTAATAAATGTTCCAATGTTAACCAAAGGAAATGTTGTATTAATCTCTTAAATCTAATAGATCGCTAATCTTTTATTTAAATATAAGCCTTACAGAGCTTTACGATTTATATTCTCTTAAAATGCTGTCAACAATTTTAAAAACCCCTTAATATATTCAAGTTTATAAAACACTCAATCTAGATTACCAGTACAATACTCAGCTAGTAACAGATAAGATACATTGTTTTTAAAACGACCTAGTATTGTAAAAAAATTTTTTCATGAAAATATAACATAACTTGCCAGAATGTCAAATATCGTGTACCTTTTTGTCGTTTTAGCCCTTAGGGGCTAGGCCAAATGCATACTCTCTGGGATTAGCAATTCCAAAAATAGAGCCATTTTCTGTCAGCATAACCCTAAAGGTAGCTTAGTCAAAAGCCCAGAACGCCATTAGTCTAAGCCTTACGCGAACAACTCCTACCGTTAACCAAATTATTCATGGAAAATAAAGATCAATCTGCCAATTCGACTTTTAACCATATGCGTTCCAAACTCTCCTTTGGCCGCATGGTCGATATGGCCGCCGAAATGGGTATGGATAATCCTCTCTTCCGCTGCCATGAGCGCGCGGCCAAAGCCACAACGCTCATTGAAGGTCGAGAGTACATAAATTTTTCCACTTACGATTACTTAGATATCAATACGCACCCAGAAATTACCGAAGCTGTCACGGCTACGGCTAAAGTTTACGGAACCTCAGCTGGAGCTAGCCGCTTAGTCGGTGGCGAACGCCCTCAGCATCGTCTGCTTGAAAAAGCTTTAGCTGATTTCTATGAAGTGGAAGACTGTATTATCTACGTTAGCGGCCATGCCACTAACGTATCTACCCTCGGCTACTTATTTGGCAAACGCGATGTCATTTTCCAAGATGGCTTGGCGCACAATTCGCTCTTACAAGGTGCACGTCTAGCAGGCGCTGCTCGCTTTACCTATGCTCATAATGACTGCGATGCTCTAGAAAAGATGCTCGCCGAAAAACGCCATGAATTTAAACACGCCATCATCGTCACAGAGGGCCTGTTTAGTATGGATGGCAACATTCCAGACCTCCCCCGCATAATCGCCTTGAAAAAGCGCTATAACTGTATGCTTTTGGTGGATGAAGCCCATTCATTTGGTATTTTGGGTCAAACCGGTCGTGGAGTTCGGGAATATTTTGGCATCAATCCACGCGATGTTGATATGTGGATGAGCACCATGTCAAAAACCCTCTGCGGGTGCGGTGGCTTTATCTGTGGCAGCCATGAACTCATTGATTTTCTAAAATATGGTTCCCCTGGTTTTGTCTATAGCGTCGGTATGCCACCCGTCATTGCCCAAGCCTGCTTAACAGCCTTAGACATTCTTAAGCGTGAACCTGAGCGTGTCCATAAACTGCAAAAGATCAGTCAATTTTTCCTCCACTACGCCCAAAGCAAAGGCTTAGATACAGGTCAAGCGCAAGGCTATGCGGTTGTACCAGTGATCATCGGCAATTCTTGGGTCACAGGCTTTCTGTCCCAAGCCCTCTTCAAAAGAGGCATCTATGTTATGCCCATCTCATTTCCAGCTGTCAAAGAAGGCACAGCCCGCCTGCGCTTCTTTATCTCGGCTGCCCATGAAGAAGAACACGTGATCAAGGCCATTGATGCCATTATCGAAGAACGTCCCAATGCCGAAGCCATTGTGGACAAATACAAGCAGGAACACCCAGACGTCTTCACAGACTATTGATGTTTGTTTGATTTAATGTGATCTAGTTTGATCCAGTTTGATCTAAAAGGATGGCCTTGTGCAAGAAAAAGGCAAAATCTATCTCGCGGTAAGCTTAGATGTGGAAGAAGAGGGGCTTTTTACCGGTACCTACGCTCAAACGCAAATCTCAGTTACAAATACCCAAAGTTTATCTAAGCTTCTGCCCCTAATAAAGCTTGGGATACGTCCAACCCTATTTACGGCCTATCACGTCTTTTTAGATCAAAAATCAAGAAACATCTTAGCCAATTTACGTGATGCCTTTGGCTGCGAAATTGCCGCGCACCTACATTTTTGGAACACGCCACCTCTACCCAAAGATTTAGCCGCACTATCCCATCCTCTAACTCGCGTGCCAGCCTTTAAACTTGGCCCCAAGCTATTTGCAGCCAAGTTAAATGCCCTTTTAAATGCCGCCTGCGATTTTCAGAAAGAAGACATCCTCTCTTTCCGTATGGGCCGCTGGGATATGCACGAAGCTTACTGGGAAACTTTGGCTCGAGCCCATATTTTAACCGATGCCTCGGTTAGACCGGTTCATGGAACAGAATCCAAAGAAAAACAACCCAATTTTTTCTTAGCCCAAGCCACCCCTTACTGGATTCCAACCAAATCGGCACCCATCTTTGAAGTGCCATTAACTGTCACGCCACTCTTTAATTGGCTACCTAAAGCTTTGGTTGCCCTGGAATCTGGTCCAGAATTCTGCCACAATTTATCCATCTACTTGCAGGCAAGAATGAATTATTGGGGAGCATTGGCGCTTTTACCAGTTTACCAACCTCTTTGGATGCTCAAACTTATTACAGAAATCTATGTGGCCAGAGGTGGCAAGGTTATTTCCATTACTTGGCACTCCTCCGAAATGATGCCAGGAGCTACTCCCCATCTACCAACAAACAGTGCCGTTGATAAATTTTTAAATCGAGTGCAAAACTATCTTCTTTGGCTTACAAAACGCTACGATATTGTTAGTTTAACCATGAATGATCTGCGCAATACCCTTGGTGGCACATCTAAAACAGTAGTTGCACCATCTGGATCTGACTTTAGCGTCACAAGCCAATAGTTATGTTAGCTAATCTCGCGACCAAACCCAATCTTGCTTGCCTACTTCTCTGGTATCCGCTTTTCACCCAACCGTTCATCTTTCGGGAGGTTGAAGGTTTAAAAGAGATTCTGCCGACCAAAGTCTATACTCTCTATGGTCAAAATCTGGTCCACTGCTCAGAAGAAATGCTAGCCGTTGCTAAAAGTGTCCAGACAAATGGCATCTCTTCTCTGCCCAAAGTTTTGCTCAATTTGGCCCAAAACTTTATCTCTAAGCCCAAAAAATTCGCCGACCTTTGGACCCAAACCCTTAAATTCAAATGGCCCAACCTTGAAATTTTGGGCGAAAATCTCTGGGCTTTGGCCATAGCACCTATCTTAGCGCAAAAATTGGTCCAAGATAAAATTGATGTGATCTATGCCCCCTGGCCTAGAGGTACAACCACAGCCGCCAAGGTAATTAACCACCTAACAAACATTCCTTATGTTACAACCGTTAGGGGAGATAACTTGGCCCCAGCTGATCCTGATTTAGGCAGTAAATTAACGGCAGCCACCTTTATTCGCGCCAACAATTTGGCTGATTTAAAACGCATTGAAGCTTTTGATAAAGGACAAGCTAGAGGCCGCGTCAAGCTAATCTACAACTCCCTAACTTTAAAATTGGCCCAAGACATAACGCCCCAAATTGCAACTTATACCAAAGCTCGCAGCTTAAAAATCATGGCCTTGGGTCGCTTTGATGTGACCAAAGGTTTTGATGTCTTAATTTCAGCCATAGCCATACTGCGTGATTTGGGCTTAAACATCCATTTGACCTTAGCTGGTGGCGGTGGAGTTAGTCTTGGTCTTGGCAAACTTGAAGGTGATTTAAGACGCTTGGTTGAAAAACTGAATCTAACAGAAATTGTTAGCTTTCCTGGTCTTATCTCCCACAATGAACTGCCCAATCTTCTAGCCGCGCATGATATTTTTGCCTGTCCCTGTGTCATTGATCCTTCAGGCAGGCGTGATGGCATTCCCAATACCGTCATTGAAGCCATGAGCGCTAAACTACCAATTGTTTCTAGCAACATCCATGCTCTACCCGAGGTTATTCAAGATCAAAAAACGGGCTTAACTGTGCCACCCAATGATCCTAAAGCTTTGGCCAACGCCATTGCTTGGATGGCCAACCACCCCCAAGAAGCGGCTAGACTCGGCGAAAATGCTGCTAGGCACGCCCAAATGCTCTTTGATCCCAAAACCAACTGCCAACAATTGGCTGACCTTTTAACGTTGGCTGCGCAGAAATCTTGCTAAAGCTAACTTTTAACCAACTTGAGCAAAAATCCCCAGCGCTATAAGTCTCGGTAGTCCACACAATTTAAGCCCAATACTCTTAACAAAGCTTAAGCAAAAACTCTCATGGCTCTTGGATAGAACGTTTTCGCCAAAGTCTGGGAGATTTTTTTATCTTTAGGTAGTTCGCCATTTTCAGCCAACCTTGCGTCCAAACCTCTAGGAGTCGATCATGTGCGGCATCGCCGGAATCTTTTCCTTAAATCGCCACCATCTGACTCATGCTGACGAAGAAGCCGTACAGAAAATGATCGCTCGCTTAACCCACAGGGGACCTGACGGCTATGGGGTCTTGCGTAAGGGGCCTATCTGCTTAGGCCACAGACGCCTAGCCATCATCGACTTAGAAGGTGGCGCTCAACCTATGGAAAGCTCTGATGCCTTAACATCCATAGTTTTCAATGGCGAAATTTATAATTTCGGCGATTTGCGCTTAGAACTTGAGTCTTTGGGTGTCAGATTTAGAACCAACTCGGACACTGAGGTCATTTTAGAAGCTTATCAAAACTATGGTCTTAACGCTGTCAAAAAATTGGAGGGTATGTTTGCCTATGCCCTTTTTGATCGCAGAAATTATACCTTAACTCTAGCCCGAGATCGCTTTGGCAAAAAGCCACTCTTCTACACCATCCAGCAAGGGAAATGCTTTTTTGCCTCTGAAATCACAAGCTTGCTCTGCTTAAAAGAGCTCTCTTTTCATCTAGATCCTGAGGCTATACCCAGATTTTTAGCCTACGAATATGTGCCTGAACCGCAAACAATCTTTAAAGAGATTTCCAGCCTTTTGCCGGCCCACACTTTAACCCTAGGTTCTGGCACAGTTCTCCAGCGCCGCTATTGGGATCTCCCCTATCCAACCGATACTTGCCAAGACATAAACGACATTTGTCAAAATCTTAGGGACCATCTAAAACTCGCTGTCAAACGACGCATGATTAGTGATGTTCCTCTAGGTGTTTTTCTCTCAGGCGGCCTTGATTCATCCATTGTTACAGCTCTCATGGCCCAAGAGAGCGTTCAGCCTGTTAAAACCTTTGCCATTGGCTTTCGCGAAGCAAGCTATGATGAATCAGGCTATGCCCAAATTGTAGCCAAAGCTTACGCAACCGATCACCATGAAGAGATTTTGGATGCCAGTGTTTGCGCCGATCTTCTGCCAGAAATTGTCCGCAAGATGGACGTACCCATGGCCGATGCTTCAGTTGCGCCAACCTATCTGCTCTCCAAAATAACTAGACAATCTGTGACCGTAGCCTTAGGTGGCGATGGCTCTGATGAGTTGTTTGCTGGCTATGAAAATTATGCTGCCTATCAAATAGCCCTCTTCTATCAAAAATTCCCCACTATCATAAAAAAAATCATTGAAAAAATTTCTGCCCACCTGCCTAAATCCCAAGGCTATGTAAACTTAAATCTAGCCATGGAGACCTTTTTAAATGGGGCCAAGGCAGCTGATTGGTTGAGGATTGAACGCTTGCTCTGTGCGTTCTACTCCGACCGCCTGCAAAGTATTTTAGCACCTGCTTTTAAAGAAACCCTTACCCCCCATAGCCTTGAAGACGATGCCCTCTTTGCGTCCACCAAACTCGAATATAATCACTGGCCTAAAGGTGCAGCTAGTCCCTTAGCGAGAGCCTTCCATGTCTATGCCAGACAATTCTTGCCCCAAGATATCTTGGTCAAGGTTGATCGCTGCTCCATGCTCAACTCTCTTGAAGTTCGTGCCCCATTTTTAGATACAAACGTGGCCGAATTTACGGCTAAATTACCACTATCATTCAAAATGGCAGGCTTAAAAGGCAAATGGATCCTGCGCAAGGCCATGGCTGATATCCTGCCCAAAGCCATTTTGCACCGCAACAAACGCGGCTTCCAAATTCCTGTTGCAGCCTGGCTGCGTACAAAAATGCGCCCCTTAGTACTAGAACTCCTTGAACCTAAGAGACTGAAAGAACAGGGAATTTTTCAAATTGATGCTATTGAACGGCTAAAATCAGAACATCTTGAGGGCTATGCTGATCATCGCAAACCTCTTTGGGCACTTTTAGTTTTACAGCTCTGGCTTGAATCCCACCAAATTGCCATCTAAACAGAAAGTCTGGCCGTAAAAAAAGCTCCAAATACAGATTTGCTCTCCAATAGAGACTTCCACCCACGGATTCAATTTTCTTTTAAAAACTAAAACTCTTGCCCCTGCAGCAACTTTTAGTCGCATCTTAAGCCACTAACCATTTTTTTAGGATAGGAGGCCAAAGAGTAGGCACGCCTACCTCTTAGAATTCATATGACTAGTCAATTCAAAACCGTCCTCTTGCTTGGATTTCTGTCAGCCATTGTCATCATCTTAGGTGGCCTGCTTGGCGGCAGAGGTGGTATCATTATTGCCTTTGGTCTAGCCATCATTATGAATGTTGGTAGCTATTGGTACTCCGACCAAATCGTGCTCTCCATGTACCATGCTCGTGAGACAACCTACGATGACGCACCCTACATTCACAACATAGTCGAAGAGCTAGCCAGAAATGCCCAACTTCCCAAACCAAAAATCTATATTGTCCCGGAAGAAACGCCCAATGCCTTTGCCACAGGTCGCGACCCTGAACATTCGGCTGTGGCTGTCACCGAAGGCATCATGAGATGCCTTTCGCCGGAACAATTACGGGGCGTTCTAGCTCATGAAATGGCCCACATCAAAAATCGCGACAT
This sequence comes from Desulfovibrionaceae bacterium, assembly GCA_017455745.1. Lineage (GTDB taxonomy): Bacteria > Desulfobacterota > Desulfovibrionia > Desulfovibrionales > Desulfovibrionaceae > Desulfovibrio. Next base: position 7,332 of record JAFSZE010000178.1, read on the forward strand.
TTTGATCCAAACCATAGCCGGCGTTATGGGCTCAGCCATCGTCACTCTAGCCAACATTTTCCAATTTACGGCCATTTTCGGCAGCCGCGATGAGGATAGCCCCAATCCCATTGTGAGCCTGCTTTTGGCTATCCTAGCCCCAATAGCAGCATCTCTAATCCAAATGGCCATTTCACGCTCCCGCGAATTTTTGGCTGATGAAACCGGTGCCTACATCTCTCGTGATCCCTTGGCCTTGGCTAGTGCCTTAAATACTTTGGGCCAAATGAGTGGCCAATTGCCCCTATCATCTGGCAATCCATCCACAGCACAGCTTTTTATCGTCCAACCAACCTTTGCCCTTGGCGCCAATGTGGAACGCTTATTTAGCACCCATCCACCTCTTGAAGAACGCATTCAACGCTTACAAATGCTGGCTAGACGTTAATTATGCGCCTCTTACTTTTAATTTTATGCCTAGCCCTAAGCGCTTGCGCCACACAAAAAAATGAAGAAGAGTCTCTAAACCTGCCCCCAAACTGCACCGAAGCTTGGGTTTATGCTCCAGACAATCTGATTTTGGAACTTAGCTCTGGTAATCAGGTACTTCTTGATCCAGCTGTGCATGATTTTCCCCTTTTTTGTAGCAAAGATGAGGCCAAGGTGGCCTTACAAAAGATGATCCTTGAAAAAAAATACCCAGCTTCTGGCTGGGCCTATTATAAATTGGCCGGAAAATTTGCTAATCTGGCCAAAGTAGACGGAGATCAAATATTGCTAAAAGAAAGTTCTTCGCTAGTTGATTGGGAACAATAGTTCTAAAAAATAAATTTTAAAGCATTACTTTTGGATAGATATATTTTGGTGCAAGGATACTTTAGGCAAAACTAGATGTGAACTACCTCACCCCATAAAGTGGTGAGGCTTCCATTAAACAGTTCACCAGACTAAGTACTTGTTTTTACTGTTAATTTTAAAGAATTACAGTAAAGCATGATATTATCTTTTTAAGAGGTAATATTCAAGAAATTGGTACTACGATAGATTTGTCATGACAC
>JAFSZE010000179.1 GCA_017455745.1 Desulfovibrionaceae bacterium
AATGGTATAACTGTGGTGTGTGATAAATTTGATTATAATTCATTCCAAAAAAATGATTTTAATGTGCGATTAAAAAATATGCAGATTATTAATGGTGGTCAAACGTGTAAGACGATTTACGAAACACTAAAAGAAAACTCATTATCTTCTATAGGCAAAGATTCTTATGTACTGATTCGCATCTATCAGCTGGATAATGAAGATAGTGATTTTGTGCAAGATATTACCTATGCGACTAATAGTCAGAATCCAGTTGATCTTCGAGATTTACGATCCAATGACGATGTGCAAAAAACTCTTGAAATAGGCATGCGTGAACTTGGCTATATTTATAAGAGGAAACGGGAAGAGTGCGGATATGATCCAAAGAACATAACAAGTGCAATCGCGGCTGAGGCGACCTTGGCCATCTGGCGCGAAAAACCGCATCTGGCAAAATTTCGCCATAAAGAGCATTTTGATAGACTCTATGCTGAAATCTTCACCAATTTGACTGCGGCGCAGGCTATATTGGCTGTACTTATTTTTAGAGATGTGGAAAATGACCGTAAGCGTCCATTTGATGAGGAGCAAAATCCCTTTATTCCATATGCTTCGCATTATATAGCCATGCTTGTGGGCAGAATCCTTTTGCGTACAAAAGGCATAGCTTTAGAAGATATTCGGCATAGTAATTTTTTCGAGATTGCAGAATTTTATCGTGCTAATCGCCTTTCTTTCTACAATGAAGCAGTAGATTGGTTGCGCAAAGGTCTTATAAGCTGTTATGGCAACCGTAAAGTGTCAGCGCTACAAATGGCGGCGACTTTCCGTCGAGGCGACCTCTTAGAGATGTTGTCCTAAAAATTTGATTATCAATCTAGATAAGTTTACAAATATTTTCATATATTCCTTGGAGGTTCAGATATGGAAATTCGGTTTGATGGCAAGGTGGCTTTGATCACAGGTGCAGCCAAAGGCATGGGCTTAGCAGCGGCTAAAGGTTTTGTTGACTCTGGGGCAGCTGTGGCCATGGCCGACGTTGATCTCGAAAGTTTGGAAAAAGAAGTTGCGGCCATCAAGCAAATGGGGGGCAAAGCTTTAGCCATTCAATGTGATGTGGCTGATGAGGCCCAGGTTAAAGCCATGGTGGCCAAGACTGTTGAGGTGTTTGGTAGGCTTGATTTGGCCTTCAACAACGCTGGCATCCAAAGTCCGGTCACGGACACTGCCGAATTGGAAGCGGCCGAGTTTGATCGCGTCATGGCGATAAATTTACGCAGTGTCTGGCTATGCATGAAATATGAACTTTTGGAAATGCGCAAATTAGGCAGCGGCGCTATCGTGAACAACTCATCGTTAGGTGGCCTGATTGGTTTGCCGGGAAGAGCTGCCTATCATGCTGCCAAACATGGCGTCTTAGGTCTAACCAAAAGTGCAGCCCTAGAATATTGCACTAGGGGCATTCGCATCAATGCCGTCTGCCCTGGGACCATTGACACCCCCATGGTTCAGGCCATGTTTGCTACGGGCAACCTGACCAAAGAATATGTTGATAAAACTCAGCCCATTGGCCGTATGGGTGAAGCCTGGGAAGTGGCTGATGCGGTGCTTTGGCTTTGTAGTGAACATGCCTCTTTTGTCATTGGTCAAGGTCTTCCTGTGGATGGTGGCTACACCATTCAATAGATTAGATCCTTGCCCAACTTGTAACGCTAATTTTTTAGCTATCAGATTGCAAAAGGTATACGATCACTAAAAATATAAGAAGGGGGCTTAAGCCCCCCTTCTTCTTTCTAATTTTAGGTCAAAATGTGTTGTTGCGATCTATCTTGCAAAAAGTTAATCTG
>JAFSZE010000180.1 GCA_017455745.1 Desulfovibrionaceae bacterium
AAAACCTTTTCTTCAGATAGCCAATCTCAAAGTTGAGTCAAAATCTAAAAAGAAAACCGAGAAAGAGGAAGATGATTGCTCTGGGTCAAATTCTACCTCTAAACTTGATTTTGCGCTTGCTTCTGGTAACAATTCAACCCTGTTTGACCATGAAGCGATTAATGCCAATAGGGTTCCATCTCCCCAAAAACTTTCCTTAGACCTGTTGACTTTTCAGATGTTTAGCGTTGGTGGTCGCATAGGGAAAACCTATTGGAATGGTCATTGTATGTGTAGTGATTCTGACAAAAATGCCAAGGGATCTGTTAGTTCACTAGATGCCCCATGCGTTTCAGCGTCAATGGCACATAGTTTTATTCGAGGTAAAAATCTCTTAGAAACTATTCACCTCAATATGCTTACTGTAGATGATCTTCAAGCCTACTCTAGCCTTGAAGATAAATGGCAGGGACGGCCCCTATGGGAATTATTCCCACAAGATCCCAAAGATGAAATAGCCATCCATAATGCCACCCGCACTTTTATAGGACGTATGGTGCCGTTGTCTCGTTCTATTCTGATTAATAGTTCTTTGGATACCATGTTGTTAGGCAACGGATTATCATACCCGGTTTTTGGCAGTGAAAAAGCTCCCTTTCCCCCTGAACCTAGCGCAACTATAGTTATTCGCACCTCCAAAAAAGAATCAGAACGCAAAATTTTAAGCATTCAACCAGATAGAGCTTTTTGGCGCCAATTGCACGCTATAGCTCTAAAACGCCAGGCAGATGGATCTGGAGGATGTTTAGCTCTATCACACTTAGACGACAATGCAAATAATAGCGTTGATATTGTTGTATGTGGTTTGGCGCGAGATCAAGCGAATATCGTTGATAGCATCGAATCAACGTTTAGTGTACCAGCACCTATGTTAAGAAAGGAAGGTCATGATATCTACGAGGAAGAAATTAAATGTTCAGAAGAAATAGAATATCAGGCACTAGCAAAAGCTATTGAATGCTGGAGACTTTCTATAGATGGAGGTTGGACTTCTCGACTAATGAAAGAAAAGAAATCCGAACTTTGCCCCAAACTAAGAAAGCAAGCCTCTTCTTACTATTGGACTGCGGTAGAATCTAACCTGCCTATTTTATTTCAAACCATTTTAGAGTATGGTACCCCTGGCTATAAAGATAAAAAAAATAACTGGAGACTCTTGTTGTACAAAAATGCCCTTAATGCCTATAATATGGCCTGCGGAAGAGAAGATTCTCGTCATCTAAGAGCCTACATTGCGGGAAAACATTTGCTCATAAGCCGAGCAAAAAAAATTTTGAATTTGACCGAGAAAGCCGTATGATCGACTTATGAAAATTTTTACTTCAAAACAAAGGAAATCGCGGTGTAATGGCCACGTTACGACAGGGGTTAGTTGAGAGCACAGAACTTCGAGCCTGGCCACTTCTCGCTCCGCTAAATGGCATAGGGCCTAGTCAGCAGGCTAGAGCTATTCGTACTGTAGCAGGACTTTTTGCCCACCATCCTGTCAATAGTGACCACGGTAACATGGGCACCACTTGCCGCCTGTTATGTCAGTCACAGGGGAACGAAGAAAAACCTTGGGAGATCATTCAATATGATAAAAAACAGGAAAAATCGGTTGCCCCTGGACCTATGACTAAAAAATTTTGCTACTTGCTCGAAGCCAACGCCGACGAAATTTTTGATCGTATAACTCGAATAGTTTTGTTTGCTAAAAGTGAGAATATAGCCATTAATTATGCCAAACTTGCTGAAGATCTAAGATTTTGGCCAAGAGCTCGCAATTCTTGGGCAGAAGCTTTTTGGCAGGCACCTAAAAAAGATAAAAACGTAGAGGAATCAGGGTCATGATGTGGTTAGCCCGAATGTTTTTATCCAAAGAAGATTTATTTTCTTGTCATTTTTGGGATTCATACGCTTGGCATAAAGCCGTCTGGGACTGCTTGCCATCTGATCCTGACGCAAAAAGAGATTTTTTGCACCGTATAATTTGGCTAAACAATGGTTGTCAGGTTTATTTGCTGTCTCAACGAGAACCTGTATGCCCTAAGTGGTGCCCTATACAATCCTGGGCTAGCAAAAAAATTTCCCCAACTTTTCTTACTCACAAGACTTATTGTTTTGATTTATTGGCTAATCCTACGAAAAAATTGGTAGTGAGAGATGATGACGGACAGAGATGCAAACAGGGACACAGAGTTTCTTTATTAAACCAAAATGAACAACTTTTATGGCTCCAAAATAAAGCCAAACACCATGGTTTTATGCTAGATTCAGAGACTACACTTTCTATTGATCCCTATAGAGATATCCTGTTTGAGCGTCGTAAAAAAATTGGCAGACACGTAGGAGTACGTTTTAGAGGTGTTTTACACGTAACCGATCGAGATCTTTTTACTCAGGCATTTAATACAGGTATTGGATCGGCCAAATCGTTTGGATTTGGTATGCTCATGCTCCAATCGTTAACCTAAAAAAATGAGATTATAATTATGCGTCACCTAGAATTACACATTTTACAATCCATACCAGTAGCGTGCCTAAATCGAGACGATTTTGGTTCACCCAAGACAGCTATTTTTGGTAATGTGCCAAGGGCCAGGGTTTCTAGCCAATGCTGGAAAAGGGCCATACGGGAAGAGATGGCAGAAGAAGACTCTGCTCATTTTTCTGGTTGTCGTACCAGACTAGTTATTGATCTGCTGCAGAAACAGCTAAAACTCATAGATTTTTCTGAAGACGAAGCCAAAATTGGAGCAGAAAAGCTAGGCGACGTTATTGGTAAGTTGGACAATCCTCCAACTAGAGTAAAAACAGTGTTTTTCACCTCGCCTTCAGAAATAAAAACTCTTGCTGAAGCCTATAAAAAGGCTAAAGATGCCAAAAAAGCCTTAAAAGCCTTAGGTAAAGTTTTACCCCATGATGCTGCGGATATCGCTCTTTTTGGACGCATGGTAGCTAGCGATCATTCGCTAACAGTTGAAGGAGCTGCCATGTTTAGTCATGCAATTTCAACTCATCGAGTTTCTAATGAATTAGATTTTTTTGCAGCTGTAGATGATCTGAAATCAGAAGATTCAGATGATGCAGGAGCAGCCATGACGGGCACCTTAGAATTTAACTCTGCGACCTATTACAGATTTGCGGCTTTAAATCTTGATATGTTAGCAGATGAAAAACATCTAGGATCTCTTACTCTAGATGAAAGGAAAGCTGTTGTGCAAACATTTGTGAAGGCTACCTTAACAGCCGTTCCTGCGGCCCGACACAATTCAATGCATGCTGCTACACTACCATCGTTTGTTTTGGCAATCGTGCGTGAAAAAGGTCATCCCATTCAGTTGGCAAATGCCTATGAAATCCCAGTATGGAGTCCCAAAAATGGTCTAGTTGAAGAATCACGCAAGAAACTTGAAGCTGAGTATTCCCAGATTAAAGAAACCTGGGGAATTTCAGCTCTAACCGAATGCCGTATACCTGATATGTCGCTAGCCGCCCTACTAGAAGAGGTTGGTAAACATGTGTGCTGAAGAGGGTATCCTCTTATTACGGCTCCAAGGAGTGCTTCAATCCTGGGGAACGGCCAGTCAATTTAACCTGAGACGTACAGATTTATTTCCATCACGCAGCGCTATCATGGGAATGCTTTGTGCTGCCCAAGGTATAGACCGTGGCAGTGATGAAGAAAAAAATTTTCTTGAACTATCAGCGGCTTTAAGCATGAAAGCCATTGCTGTTCCCCGTAAATGTGGCCAAAAAATACTGGATGTGCGTCGCCTTGAAGATTTCCACACAGTTCAAGGTACCAGAAAGGCCGCCGGCGGCATCAAAGATTGCCATATTACCTATCGACACTATCTAATGGATGCCATGTTTTATGTGCTCCTTATGGGTGATAAGAATTTACTCGAAAAATTGGCAGAGGCTCTTCAAAATCCAGTCTGGGGCCTCTGGTTAGGCCGAAAATGTTGTATTCCCTCTGCCCCCATCTACGCTGGTATTTTTGCTACAGAACAAGAAGCTTTGCAGAAAATTTTGACTTACAGGGAAGATCTTAATTTGGAGGACTTAAATTGGGTAGAAGATGTCCAATTTGCCACAGATAATTCTGACAAAATTAACGACATACCCCTTTCCTTTGCATCCTCTGCACGAGATTTTACTACCCGCCATATAGCGAAACATCATGGAGTAGAGGATGCGCCTTGAATCGGAAATTATTCCTATTAAAGAACGTAGTTCCATGTTATTCCTGCGCTATGGACGACTTGATGTAGAAGATGGGGCTTTTGTTCTAGTTGATGAAACTAAAACACGTATGCATATTCCCATAGGTGGATTGACGTGTCTATTGCTTGAACCTGGAACTACCATTACCCACGCGGCCATTTCATTAGCTGCTGATTGTGGAACTCTCATATTATGGGTTGGTGAAAATGGAGTAAGCCTTTATTCTGCTGGTTACCCTAGAGATGCTCGATCGGACCGACTGCTTTTTCAAGCTAAACTTGCACTAGATGAGTCTCTAAGACTAAAAGTTGTTCGTGCAATGTACCAATATCGTTTTGGAGAAGAAAGCCCTCAACGTCGCAGTATAGAACAGCTGCGAGGAATTGAAGGGGCTCGAGTTAAAAACCTTTATAAAATTCTTGCAGACAAATATAATGTAAAATGGGATAAACGCAACTATGACCAAAATAATTGGGCTAATGCCGATCCATTGAACATTGCTGTAAGCGTTGCAAATCATTGTTTATATGGTATTTGTGAAGCAGCAATTTTGGCTGCAAGTTACTCACCAGCTATAGGATTCATTCACACTGGTAAAATGTTGTCATTTGTATATGATATAGCTGATTTATTTAAATTTGATACAGTTATTCCTGCAGCTTTTCAAGTTGTTGCTCAGAAAAATAGTGACAATATTCAACGTGATGTGCGTCTTAAATGTCGTGATATGTTCAAGGAACAAAAACTATTAAAACGTATAATTCCTGTTATGGAGGAAATACTTGCTTCATCAGGTGAAAAACCACCTGCAAGTCAGGTAAATTTAAATGATAAAGATATTTAAAGATGCTGGTCATAGTCACTGAATCAATACCACCTCGTTTGCATGGTTTTCTCACAAGATGGTTGCTAGAAGTACGGGCTGGAGTTTACATCGGCAATTATTCTAGACAGGTTCGAGAAAAACTCTGGGAAACTGTTTTAAAAGAATGTGAAGGAGGAAATGTTTTAATGGCATGGAGCGCTAATAATGAATCAGGATTCTCTTTCTGTACTGTTGGGCCCAATCGCCGGATTCCTACAGAAATTGATGGTTTCAGTCTGGTAAAATTTTTGCCTGAAAATATACCTGAATAATCGGTAACTTTTTATAAAGTTTCTAACTCATTGAAATAATTAAACTTTTTGATAAGTGTATTCCCTACACACGTGGGGATGAACCGTGTCTTCGTTATGTTCCCCATGAAATAGCTCCGTATTCCCTACACACGTGGGGATGAACCGTAACACCTGCATTGATCTCTACAACTGTCGCAGTATTCCCTACACACGTGGGGATGAACCGAGTCAACTGGCAAAGAGCGTGCGAACTATTAAGTATTCCCTACACACGTGGGGATGAACCGTGACAGGGTTTGTGACACCATAAAACATAGAGTATTCCCTACACACGTGGGGATGAACCGTTCCAAGCCCAGACCCTCTATT
>JAFSZE010000181.1 GCA_017455745.1 Desulfovibrionaceae bacterium
TTGTAAACAAATATATATCTTACCCGAATATAATTACATTAAATTAGATAACTGTTTTATTTTTTATAGAACGTTATCTTTATAGGTAAAGCTTTTAAACAAATAATAGTATTTGTTTCAACTATCATTCAGTATTTTACACGAATAACAAAAATTTTATATTGTAATTAGTAAAGTTATTTCTTATGGATAAGAATGGGAAATAAAAATTCAATAATAATAAAAATTAAGAAAACTACAAATGAAAAATGAAACAAGGATTAGATTTTAGAATTATTTTTTTGGGTGAATTGGCTCAAAGATACTGAAAGGTTTTTAACAAGATCTGTTTCAATACAAAGAAGTTAATCACTTTAATCAATGGTGCTAGTTTAGCCATATGTCTTTGAAATTGCAAGAACAATATCATCCACCTGATAAGCTTATGGCTTAACCGTTTCTTAAGCCTTGATTTTTTTGGCGGCTATGCAAGCAGATATTGTCTTTGGATCTTGAGCCATAAACAGTCTTTTTGGTCAAACGCTGGCCACATAGGCTGGCTAAACTTTTTTTTCGAGCCTGCTTGTGGCAAGATACTTTACTAAAATCGGTTCTTTGGTGGTCGCGTTTATGTTTTTTTCGCCCGGAACAATGTTAAATTTTTCCTTGAATTTTTCAAGTGAAACACATTTTTTGCCTTGACCTTAAGAATTATAGCCCATCTAGCCACTCGTTGAATTTTCATCGACCAACTTCGAGCGTTTTTGGCTTTTTCGTTGGAACTACCACTTGAATTTCAACACTTTCGGCCAAGTTCATACGTTGGCGTCTACCAGCTTTTTTCCCGTCTTTGGGCACGATTGCCCGTACGCATTGACTCTCAAGCCTTTGCCTTAAACTTTTTTCTTTGAGCCTTTTCCAAAAGCCTTTATTCTTCAGGCTTTGCCCGTGCGCCTTTTTCGTAAGTTCATAATTTGGCCTCTGCCGGCCTTTTTCCCTCTTCTTGGACCAGGATAGGACTCTCCCCACTTTCTTTGGCTAGACTCTAAGCATTTGTTGATTTTTGCCCGTACTCCTTGACTCTTAAGCAGTTGCTCTTAGGCATCTCCCCTTAAACCATTGCCTAAAAGCCTCTATTCTTAAGCCATTGCCAGAATGCCTTTACCTTAAGCATTTCCCACTAAGCCATTATTCGTAGGTTTACACTTTGCTCCTTAGCCTTTTCCTTAAACATTTTTCTTTAACCTGTTCCCCGTAAATCTAGGCTCTCACAGATTTAACCTTAAGCCTTTACCTGTGAGCCTTTGTCTTAAACATTTTCCCTTAAGCTGTTCCCCATAAGCCTTGCCCCTTACCTTTTTACCCTTATGCCTTCCTCTTGGCCCTTGCCTTAAACCTTTAGCCTCCAAACGACAAGTGAAAAATCAAAGTTTACCCCAAGATTTCCCAAAAATACTCAAAGATCTTTAAGATTATCACCCATCAAAAAATTTTTTTAAAATTTTCACTCAAACACTTGACAATTACCAAAATAGTTTTTAAATTTGTCACATAATTCTTTTTTTGGACGAAACATTCACTTTTATAGACCCCTTTTAGGCCATTTTCTAGCCCCTTGCCCCGCTAATCCTTAAACAATTCGAGATCAGATTAAACTATGCCTATCATTTTTTATGGTTTGAAAATTATATTAAACCGATCAAAGCCACCAACCCACATTTGGCTAAGTATTTGTTGCATACTGACATTGCTATTTGGAGCAAGCCTAGCCTGCGCCAAAGATAAAGATGTCAGCGCCAAAGAAGCCATGAATAAGGCTCTGATGGCCAGTTTAAAAAAAGGCCCCGACAATGCCGATTTGGGCAATTACCGCAACCAAATTTTAAGTGAAACAGCTAAGGCTTACGGTTTTCAGGCTGGTTTTAGCTTTCAATACGCCAAATTGTTAGGTGAAGTTGAACAACACAGAGCCAAGTTTGGCCAAATCTTTGATTTTCGCAGACTCCTTTTGGATAACCGCGTTTTACCACCTGTTATTAGGGCTTCAGGTCAAGCCACGCTTTTGGAATCTCCAGTTTTGGCCAGGGAAGTGGAGGCACAATATAAGATAGTAGCAGATGCTCGTATAATCAGCCGACCACCAAGCTTTGAGGATTATCTTTGGGCTGAAACCCAAGTGTTAACACCAAGTCAAAACATTGTTCCAAAGACAAAGGCTGAAAACAAACTTTGGGAGAAGAGCCTTGCTGAAGGATTTTCTGGCGGAATAGAACACGCCTACAGTGTGTTTGAAGAAGCCATGGATAGATTGATAGCCGATTATCGTGGGATTTTGCAGTTTAAACTTTTAGCCAAACAGGGCTTGGTCAGTCTGCCAATTTTAGCCTCAGGCGAACCTACGGTCCAAGTGGGTACCAAAGTTCTCTCGGTCAACGAAAAAATCTTTCGCTTAACCATGCCAGCAGCTTTTATTGGGGGAAAAAAATAGTGGAATATACAGGTCCCCTCCAACACACCATAACCGGATCTATGGTTGATCAATTTTTACTTTGGGCAGTAGAGCAGGGTGCTTCAGACATTATCTTTCGGGCCAATGATCCTCCCTGGATCCAAATTGATGGCCATTGGCAACTTGCCAACAAGACTTTCAGCATCGCTCAAAGCGAAACCATGCTTTTGACCAACTACTTGGCTGGCCAAGAACATAAAGCTGGCAATGTCCAACGCGGCATGAGTGCTGATTTTGCTTATGCACTACGTGTACCCAATTGCCGGGGAGTTATGCAGAGATTTCGCGTCAATGTCACATCCTCCAATACCGGCCACTATATCGTACTTCGGGCACTGCCACGTGTTCTGCCCAAAATCGAAGATCTAGATCTGGAAGCCGCATTGATCAAACACCTCTATCCGGCCAACGGCATCGTTTTAGTTTCAGGAGTTATGGGTAGTGGCAAATCAACACTACTAGCTGCCTTGATCCATTCAGCCATCCTGCGCCGTGACTTGGGTGGCTTTGGTTTGGGTCGCCAGGTTTTAACCCTCGAACAACCCATTGAATTTGACTTCTCAGAATTGCCATACGAACAACGCTCAGCACCCATCAGTCAATCGGAGGTGGGCCGTCATGTGGAATCCTGGGCTCACGGTGTACGCTCTATGACACGCCGTAAGGGGGAAATCGTCATGGTCGGTGAAGTGCGCGATTATGAGACCTTGAGCGCCATGCTAGCCATAGTTGAACAAGGCGTCACTTGCTACGCCACAGTCCACGCCCAAGATGTGCCCCAAACTGTTACTCGAATCATCAATAGCTTTCCAGATCATGAACGCAGTAGCGTAGCCCAAATTTTAAAGGCCAACCTGCGCTTGATCATCCACCAACGCTTGGTGGATCAGACAAACCCTAAAACATACCCAACTCTAAATCCTAACCCTAAGTCAACTTCGAGTGAAAAAGGAAATCTGCATTTTGGACGCGTGGCCCTGCGTGAATTTTTGGTCATTGATGAAGACTTGCGCCACAAACTCTACAGCACACCCTATGATCAACTTTTGCCCACCTTGGGGCTCGCAGTACAAGACTTGGGCCAAAGTTTAGCTAAAGCAGCCATGATCAAATATAAGGCAGGCTTGATCAGCTTGGATACTTTGGAAAGCCTGACCGCCAAAGCAGAGACTTCCGCCTAAAAATTAACTTGCGCTGTCCAAGCTCTTTGAACAATATTCTTCTGTCAATCTGGCGCTACCAGAAAGATAACAACTTGAAGCCATTAACGTCGCGACCACTTCGATGCAATCTTAAATTATCCTATCGATCTCTATCTAGCCCTCTCTTTTCTATCTATTAACTCTAACCTATTAATTTCAACCTATTAATCTTATTTTATCAATTTTGACAAATCATTAATAAGAAAAAAAATAGGCCAAAAAGCATCCAAACCGCCCAAATGACTCCAAACACAACCCAAATTGAGCCAACGCAAACCTCGCAAAAAGCCATCTAACTTAACTCAAACCGTAAGGCAAAACAGCAAGGCAGTTTACGCCCAAATCAAGAGAAAATCTGGCCATTTGGTAAACATTGCGGTTAGCTTGAGCTTTTTTTGGGAGACATCCAAAAGCAAAAGCCATTGGCAAGAGAAGAGAGAGCATCAACCTAAAATAAAACCAAAAGAGAAGTAAAAGGAGCTTCTATGCCTGAAGGATTTGATTGTTCGGGAATCAACTGGCGTGATACGGCTAGACCAGTGCGCTTCTTCTTTTTAGATGCCCGCGTTTTGTGGGGATTACTTTTGTGGGCCTTTTATATGTGTTGGGAGACCTTCTTTATGGCCCTGGCTGCGATTTTGATTTTCGGCAGCATCGAATTTTTTGGTCTAACCCCAGTTGCCGCCCTAAGGAGCCTAAAAATCTGGCTTTTTGGTGGCGAGCGTTTAGTCGAAAACTACTATTTTCAAAGGAGAAGAGCACAATGGTAAAGGGAAACCTCATCACAATTCTTTTCATCGTGTCTTTCCAGATCATCTTAACGCAAGCTTTTGCCTACTACTCTGAAGATCTTAAGCCAACACATAACATGGGCCAAGTTGAGCCAAAAATTGTAGAAATATTCCCCCCTGTCAATCAAGAAATTGGGGTGGAAGCTAATTCCAAGATCTTGGAGCGGGATTTAGAACCAACCTGGCCCGACAAAATGCCTCTGCCAGATCCAAATCCAGTGCCAGCAGGAATGGCCAACCAATCAAAGCTTACGATTTTTGGCAGACAAGATGCCAAAAGCTTGGCTTTGGGTGCGCAAGAAAAAGTAAGCGCAGAAACTTACGATTCGCGCTCGGCCCAAAAAGAAGCAAGCCATAAGCAAGGCCAAGATGCTAATTTAACCAACAAAGATTTAGGTGAGGGTAGTTTAGTACATCTTCCCAAAGACCATACAGCCCAAAACGCCTCTCATCCTTTGGATGTGCAAAAAAGATCTCCCGCTAAACATACTCCCAAAAAAGTGACTTTAACTTTTCAAGGCACAGGGAAAAGTGTGGCTCAATACTACCATTTAAATGTGCGCGATTTTTGTGCCTGGAATCATTTTGGACCAAATACACCTCTGCCCAAAGGCTATGAAGTATATTTAAGCCAACCAGACCCAGACAGTCTAATCCTAGCCAATGTTTCTCAAGCACCACTAGGCTTTGATGAGAGAAAGTTTGCATCTACATCCAAAAGTCAAGACACAAGAAAAGGCAAAGATAGTCGCCTAAACTTAAGTAGCCAAGTAACTGAAGATCCAAGACTAAAAAATGATCAGAAAAATCTAACTTTGGTAGATAAAAATTTACAATCAAACAAAGCCAATTCAAGAGATGCTTTGGATGTTCAAAAAGATCCTTCACAAAATAGCCTAGACAAAAAAGAGCAACCCAAAAATCGCTTTCCCCAAACAATAGCCACTAAAACTAAGCAGCAAGGCCAAACAGATAGACAAGATCAAAAATTAGCCGAGGCTAAAAGGAGAAATATTGCTGCCAATATGCTCCCAAACCAACTCGCAATTCAAAATGAAGAGCAAAATATCTCAAGTCTCACGGGATATGCCAAGGAGAAAAAACAAACTAGACCAATAAAAAGACAACACTCCACACACCAATCAACACACTCAAACAAAAACCAGCTCTCATCAGCACAACAAAACTCAACACCTACAACCCAACACTCACCACACTCAGAACGAAACCAGCTCTCACCTAGATCCCAAAAACAAACATTAACAACCCAACACGCAACTCAGCAATCAACACACTCAGACAAAAAAGAGCTCTCATCCGCACAACACTCAACACACCAACAAAGAAACCAGATCTCACCTACACCCCAAAAAAGAACATTAACAACCCAACACTCAACACAGCAATCAACCCACCCAGCAAAAAACGATCTTGCCCAGAGAGCATCTAAAACAACTGAAAGAAAAGGACGCATACCTGCTGCGCAAGCGACAAAAGCGTCATATGACAAGAATTTAAGATCGCAAGATCCAAATTCAAAAGGTTCAAACGGAACAGATCCAAACGCAAAAGATCTTAGCGCAACTTTTGGCTCAACAGATCAAAGCTTGCCAGATTTTCCAGTCAAAAATACTGGCCAAAGTTTTTTTCTTACGCCTGGTCGTTTTTCTACCCAGCTTGAGCGCTGGTGCCAACAAGGAGGTTATCGCCTGGTCTGGAAGGCCAAAACAGATCTGAACATCAAAAGCTCGACCAGCTTTGGGTCTGATTTTGAGCAAGCCTTAAGTTTAGTCTTAAAGAGCCTTGAGAGTCAGGGCTTTGAGCTCACAGTGACTGTCTACGCTTTAAACCATGTTGTGGAAGTGGAAGGAGAATAAATGATGCCAAGAATTGTTTGGGTGACAGCGTTGGGGCTAATTTGTTTGCTCATGGCCTGTGCGCCTCGCGAGAAATCCCAAGGTTTTTTAAACGCCAAAGGCAGTTTTGATACTTTGGGTAAGAAAAAACCTTACCGTTTAGTCAAGGATAAACCGTATCTTGAAGCCGCGAAGATCGAGGCTTACGAAGATTCGCTGCTTAAAACCAATCTGACCATCCGTTCCACAGGATCATTGCCTGAAATATGTGATTTGATCATGGAACTTGTGCCAGTATCCATCAATCTTGTGAGCGAAAATGAGTTGGCTAAAGGGGATCTGGGCGTAAAAAGTCAACCTCCAGCCATTGCCAGCCTACTACCAAATCCCGTGGAACTGCCAGGTGATTTTCCCAAACGTTTAAACATCAACCATCAAGGATCATTGAAAAAACTGTTGGAACAATTAGCTGCCCAATCAGGCTATGGTTGGGATTATGATCCCAAAGAGGGCAGTATCACTTTAGCTCGCACCATGGTCAAAACCTATGTTTTGCAGGCGCCACCTGGAAGAGTCAGTTTTAACAATCAATTGACCAACAAGAGCAGAGACAACCAAACATCAACTAGTTTAGGCAACAAAATTAACTCCACCCAAACCCAATCGACAACTAGTGCCCAAATTGCCCAGCTCTATCAGGGGGATCTAGGTTTTGATGTCTTTAGCGACACACTTAATACCGTGCGTACCATGCTCTCACCTCTAGGTCAGGCTCAAGGCAACCAGGCTGCAGGCACCTTGACTGTACGCGATCGACCGGAAAATTTACGCCAAATTGGACGCTATATTAGCCAAGTTAATGCTCGCTATGCCAAACAGGTGGCCATGAAGGTCAATGTCTATGCCGTTGAGATCAACGATGAAAGTCAGGTGGGTTTTGATTTGGCAGCAGTAATTCCCAATTTAAAATTAGGTGCCAATCACTTTAAACTTACCGGTGGAGCACTTTCGGCCACTCAAGGCACATTGGGTACAGCTACAGCAGCCATCTTGGATGGACATTTTCAAGGTACTGAAACCATGCTCACAGCCTTAAAGAAGGTCGGGCGGGCTAAACAGATCACTTCAGCTGGCATTGTGGCTTTGAACAATCAACCAGCACCGGTTGAGGCCATCAAGAAAATTGCCTATTTGGCTGGCACAAGCGTTGAAACAACTGATAGTGGATCTGAGACCGAATTGACACCTGGTGAGGTCACAACTGGCTTTAGCATGACAATCACACCCCATATTTTGGGTGATCGCAAGGTTGTTTTGCAATACAACGTCCATCTTGCGACCTTGGATGCACTGGAATCATTTGAGACCAATAACACCACCATCCAATTGCCCCAAGTTTCAACCCGCGCTTTTGCCCAAAAAGCTACCATGCTTATGGGACAAACCTTAGTCATTGCTGGCTTTGAACAGGCCACCAACAACGATACCAAAAAAGCAGGTCTTTTTTCACTCTCCAGCCAGCAAGAATACGCCAAAAGCATGATCATTGTGACCATCGAGGTGGCTGATGCCAACCCAGCAGTACTCTAAACCAGACAAAAAAACAGCTAGGCCCGTGCAGGCAATTGACCTTGCGGGCCATAAGGGAATCATTGGCTTTGAGTGGCAAACATTAAATACGCCCTTAACCAAACAACAACTTAAAAATAAGGCCAAAAGCATTGGTGCCAATGTTTGGAGTTTGCATACAAGCCAACTAGGCTTAGGATTTACACCCAGAAAAATTTCTGGCCGCTCGTTGGTGTCCCTTGTTCAAACTTACCTTCATGGCCAATCTGCCCAAGATCTCTTTGAGGCCAGAAATACTCATCCCAAGATATCGAAAGATATCCTAGAAAACGAACCTGTAAATGACACAATAGATGCTGAGAAGGGCAATGCTAAGACAATCCCAAAAGATGAGCTAAACCAAACTTTTAACGCAGGATGCCTTCTGGGGATCTTTCCTCTCCAGATTGCTGATAAAACCTTTTTTTGGCTCTATGCTGAACATGAGAACTTGCTTGTGCCAGGCTATGCTGACGCTATTTTTGAAAGCTTAGATGACTGTAGAGATGCCTGCCTTGAATTGGCTAGCCTTTATCAAGACAACCTTTGCTCCCTAAAAATTCTGAACGGCAAACTTACTTTTTGGACGCTTAATTTAGAACAGCAAGCGACCCAAGAAGAAAATTCAAGGCTTAAATCTGAAAATTCGAAAAATTTAGCTCATCCTTTTAAAGATGGAACCTTTAAATCTTACCTTAAACCATTGGCTGCTCCTGATGAAACAGCCGCCTGGCTGGCGCAGGTTTTTAACTTAAATCTGCGCCAACGTTTAAGTTTAGCCGCAGGCGTCTATGACAGCCAGGATCTGACCTTACCCAAAGTTCGTCAGGCTAAACGGGGCATAATTTTTCTCTTGCTTCTGTTCCTTTTAGCGTGGCTTGCCCAAATCACCAACAATATCTTAACCGATTTGGGCCTAACAACTTTGGCTCTAGAGAAACAAGAGGCTCAAATCAAAGAGCGCAACTTTTTGCTCCATAACCCTGAAAAGATTTTTCCTCTTGGTTGGCGTTATGGCCAATTTGATCGGGACATATTTCAAACTTCCTGTGCGACCTTGCTAGCCAGCAAACATTATTATTTGGGCTGGAAATTAACCCGAGCAAGCTTAAATTTTGACCAAGATGGGCCTAAACGGAACATGACCTTAAACCTTGTCTATGAACATACCAGACAATCTAACTTTACTGACCTACCAGCGCAGGCGAATATTTCAGCCACAGGCAAAGCTTTTAATTGGCAGGAGAGTTTAGGGGCTAAAAGTATGTCTGATCTCAAAATTGGCTACAGGGATTTGCCAAGCCAAGAAGAGCTCAAACGGATATTTTTTGATCTGGCCCAAAATTTTCAGATCAAAACAAGCTTAAACCTGCAAAAAGAAGTCCAGAAAAAACATAGGGTTGGCGTATTTACCTGTCCTTGGGTTGTGGGCACTTTTACCCTTAGTGGGATTAGGCTAAGCCAAATGGAAGCTTTAGGTGACCATTTAGCTCAAATTAAAGGCTGCAAACTTGTGGAGATCAGCCTTGAACGTGGCCGCTTTGGTTTAACTGGCGAAGTCTATGCCCAAGGTTTAAAGGCCAAGACGCCATAAAAAGCCCAAGACCTGCAGCATCTAAATTCTCTTGACTTTAGATGCTGCAGGTCCAATGAGTAAAAAATAATTAGTTTGTTTTGGAGATAAAATTTAGGAGAACTTTTTTAGGTCATGCCAGAAGATATTTATGTTTTAAAAAGTATTTAACACAAGCAAAGATTGGTAAAATTTGCCTGAAAAAAAGAGTAACTAAAAGCTTAAGACTTTGGTGATTTGGTTTGGACTTGGTTTTGATTTTTAGGATTTCTCAAAGGCCTTGATCATCATATTTTTTTGAAATAAGCAAGACCAAATATTTATTAGATTTAAGAAGATTTTAGTCAAAGTAAAATATATAATAATTTATCTCGAGATACAAGGACAAGTAGCCAATTTACAAAGAAGCATTATTTAGCTACTTTTTAACAAATCTTAAAAGATGAACTTTTAGATTTAATAGTAATGTTACTTTTGGTCAAAGAAGATTTTGTAGCAGGTATTTTTTTTGAGATAAGTGGGAGTGTCAAGTTAATAGTGTAAATTATTTTTGGAACAGAAGCTATGTTACAATAAAATTAAAGTCAGGAGCTTAAAATTAATGTTGAATATGTTGAATATTTTGGATATGTTGGATATGTTGGATATGTGAGATCGAAGGTATATGAGATCAAAGCTTTAAGATAAAAAGTTCTGAGATGGAAAGTTTAGTTTAATAATCTGCAAAATAAATTTAATGTTTATGAAGCTAGGTGAAGAGTTATACTATGGTGATAATTTTAAGAAAATTGTTCTAAACTTAAAAAATATAAAACTGAAACTATAACTATAACTATAACCATAACTACGACTATAAATAAAAAATTTATAAATGTAAAACGTATATAAAAATTATGAAAAATTTATATTAAAATAAAAGATATGGTTATCATTGTCTTATTGTTTTATTGTTTAATGGTAGACAGACAGATCGATTTAATCATTTTTACAAATTGCATAAATTAAACAAATGCAATAAATAGAATATCTGTTATAAATTTAATAAATATACTTGGTATCTTAGTCTATGTTTTAAACAAGATATATGTGATAATAATCAATAAAATTACCAATCAATGAGATGGTCAATTAATAAGATTATGAATTATGTTAATTGGAGTTTAAGGTGTTTCTTCTTTAAGTATAATTTTATGTTAATATTATTAGCCTAATATTAAGTAAATTTAAAAAATAAATTATCTGATGCATAAATTATCTTATTTCTAAAATCTCTTACTAGTAAATTATTCAATAAATTACTTATAGTAAATATTTTATAGAGACAAAGTTTTGCAACAAAACTATACGAGTCAGTATTTTAAACTTAAAAAATATCATTTGCGTTAGTGTATTGTATTTAGAAATATTATCCAAAAAATTATCATACATATATTATTTTACGAAAAAGAAGAAAAATCAGCTTTTATAAAAAATTTCATGTAGAAAAATTTTTATACGTGAAATTTTATGCTGCAAAAATTTATAATAATTGTGTTTACAGGTGTTCAACGCAATAAAAAAATGTCAAATTTATCGCTTAATTACTAAGCTGAATAACTAAAAGAAAATATATACATAGTATTAGCAAGCCAGTTGATATTTATTATTATATTAAGCATTGTATTAAGCCTTATATTTAACATTATATAATATTATATTTAGACTAGAGATATTGTCATTCGTAAAAATAAAAATATTTAACTTTTGACTCATAAAGTCAAATGATCAATAATAGTAAAGTAAACTTAGAAAGCAAAATTACAAAATAAACACAAAGTAGCTCTGCTTGTCACAGAAAACAATTTTAATAAAAAAATCTACAAAAGAAGCCTACTAAAAAAATCTACGAAATAAGTATGCTAAAAAATTATTATAAAAAATTCTATTAAAAAAACTATTAAAAAGAATTTTAGATAAATCTTATATACTTAGTGTTTATATAGAATCTAAGTTGAGCCTAAAAGCTAATTTGGATAGTGTAAGAGGAAATTCTTTTTGTGCCAACTATAAGAAATAAATCAATTATTACAAATAAATAAGATAAACAAAATAAATCAAACCAATCAAAGATAAGTTAAGAAAACTACTTTCAGAGAAGTAAGCTACTTTTAGAGAAGTAAGATACATTCATGTAAGTTGCTTTGCTTGCCATTAATAATGATTGTATATGAGAAATGACATTTATAAATTAAGATTTATTGTTTAAAGCAACAAATGCTAGATCAGACGTTAGCTTAAGCTAAAAATTGCAGCAAAATTAGGCAGTCTTGTCAAAGATAAAAAAAATTGCATCGCTAGGATGCAAAATACAATGACGTCATTTTTAAGGTCTAAATAAGATATTCACATATCTTATAAACGAATTTTTCTGTTTAACTTTTTTGACTTAGACTTTGAAAGTGCGCTGTACGTATAATCTGGGCTAGTTTTTCTTTGAATAGAATGGGCACAGGGACAAATTTTTTGTCTAGAATTTAGTGTAAGATATATTTGGTAAAAGTTATCTTCAGGCAATCTGTGGGTAGTAGCTTGATTTGTTTAAACACTAGTCTTGAAACGTAATAGATGAGATTGCAATCTAATTGGTTTGGCCCATTGACTTGGGTAAGTTAAGTTTGAGCTTCAGTGTTGCTCGTGGTCAAAAAAATTTTTAGCCAAAAATCTTTTTGGCCACGAGTTTAAGGAAAGTTTGGGAATTTGCTAGACTTGTTACTAGCTCTTGATGGCATAAAGATGGGCGTAGTGTTTCCTGGCCATTAGAGCTAGCCTGTCAAGGTTAGTTTGGACCTAGCGCTGCCTTTTTCGTGTGATCAATTGGTCGGCCAAGATTGACACGTTTACCATCTTCCATGCCGGCAACCATAGCAGCAGTCATAGGCCGCTCACGATTTGAGCGACATTTGGAGCGATTAGGATAGGCACGATCCATATAGGAATTGATGGTCGCGTCTTTGATGGGCACAAGAGCTGCTTCTTGGGGCACATCGCGCACAATCTCTTCAGTCATTTCCCGACAACGTGAGTAGACCACTTGGGCAAAACCATAATTATAGTCAGTTTCGCGTCTGCCAATCAGTTTTAACTCTTTTGATCTTCTTTTTAGGTACTGACTCAAGAAATTATACGTCTGACAAGCAAGTTTAGGATCAATGCCAACGCCAATAAAAGCAATTTTTTGGCGATTACGATTCATATTATAATTATAAGTTATAAGAACTCTAGAATTATAGAGTCGTGCCGTAGCCCCAGCCAAAAAGTGGGTATAAGACGGTACGAAACGTTTTTTCAAAATAACTGTAACTTCATCACACTCTTCATCCTTAAAACTATTTACTTCCTCCATAGAAATATTATATTTTATCAGCATACGTCTTGCTTGTAACATAGCATTTTGTGCTTCTTCGTCTGAGCCAGCGCGTTCTGCTAAACTTAATATTTTTTGTATTTTAGCAATTATAGTTTCTTTATCGGTGTCAAAAGGCATATGGTTATGCTCCAATTAGCATATTAAAATAAAAAATAAAAAAATTAGTCTCAAACTTGTAAACTATGAGTCTGCAAACTCTGCTTAGTAAGATTAAAACTTCAAACAGAAAACAATTGTTACAATTGATATTTAGGCAGTTACACGTCCTTTTAGTCTTGCATTATATTTTTCTGTTCTACGATATTTGGATAATTCTTCTTCTAATTCATTTTTTTGTTCCTCAAGGGCTTGAATTTCAAATTTTTGTTTTTCAATGAACATTCGATAATAGATGTCTTCAGCTTCATATTTATCGGTAAGTTCACTATATGCTTGTTTTAAGTTATCATAAGCCAAAATGTCTTCATAGTTTGGCTTGGAAAGTTTTCTATTTTTGAGCGATAGCGGGGTATAGGTCCGACCGCCTTCCAGGAAGGTCACACAAGTATAGTATTGCTCAAAGGGAATAAAAACGCCATTGGCATGTGCCCAATGTTTTAAAGCTCGACTGCATGTGCGGTTCCAGGCCAACACTTCGACCCCCCAACCTTTATTGTGAAAATCCTGCAGTGTTTTTAAAAAACCTTCGTCTTCGGCGTCTCCGCGACCATCTCCAGTTAATAAGACAGCAACACCTGGAATGTGTTCGCGGCAAAGAGCGCGGTACATATTAAGCTGTAGTGTTTGATCGACACCTTGTTCGGTATAGGTTTGATTGCCACGTTCCAACATTATGACCGAAATGTTCATGTCATTGCGCATTTCATCCAAAATATCCACATAGCCTGTATCGTCATCTTCACTTCTCGATGAACCGATGAAGACCACCTTGGTCACTGGTCGATTGGCATGGGCTAAACGGAGAATATTTTGGAAGTATAAGCGCACCCGTTTGGTATTTTCGGTGTACTCTTTGCAACTGCAGACAGTCTGAGCTGAAATGTAGACGTTGGAATTGTCCCAAAAAATGTAAAGTGGTAGCTGAATATCAGCAGGATTCATGCCTGTTACTCCTCGATTGTTTGGTAAAAATATACATAGGCCTCCGGGGAAAAAGTAGGATTAACGGCTAAAACTCTCGGACTTACTCTAAACTAAAAAGGAGCTTGCCTTGAAAGATAAGAGCCGTTTGGGCGAAAAATAGCAGCGTATTTAAAGTTGGATGTTTGAAAAAATAAGCAGAAAGCTAAAATTTTGGAGCTTATTGGTCGGCTATGTCCTAGTTTGTCCTGGTTTTTACAATTTGGCACAGTCGGATAGCTAATACCCTACAATGGATATTATAGAAAATCAAGAGATTCTGTAGCGTTTGCGCTGCCCAAATTTTTTCTAACGCTTTGGTTGAAGCCGATTTTACAAATTTTGCCCGGCAAGCCTAAATCATGGCTGCCTTTTATTACGTCCCGCCGTAATGTTTGAAGAGGATGCCCTACATTAAATTGGGTTGCCGCCGTGTAGGTGAGTACGGCGAAAATCATCCTGCCCTAAAATGGCCGCTAGATCTTCTTTAAACGCCATTCTAGAACATGCCCACAGCGCGTTCAGAGGGGGCAAAATTCACGCAAAGATTTTTCTACGTGGGGGGGTACATACACAATCTTTTGCGTGTCTTAAAACGGATTTAGCGCTTGTTTTTTACGCAAAATCGATGACTTCAACACACTTGTTTTTGCACTAGGAGAAAAGATATTCTATATTCTCTAACCAAAACTAACTTTGAATAATGACTATGTGTCTATTATGTGTAGCAATTATCCTAATAGATATTTCTAATACACGAATTGTTAGTATGTACAAAATAATATGTTAAATATTTAGAAGGCCATGGAAAAAGATGCTACAGTTTTATACATCATCTTTTAAA
>JAFSZE010000182.1 GCA_017455745.1 Desulfovibrionaceae bacterium
AAAATTGTAAACCATTCCATTAGACATTGGAACTACGTACTCAGCAACACGCTTAGCACCGTTTGCTCCTGCCATTGCAGACTTTAATTCTACTTGATTCTTAAGCCCCTGGAGAGTCTTGTAAGACTCGAGCTTATCAAAATTCTTCCATTCTATCATTTTGATCACTCCTTTATATGAAAAATGTGTTTACTAAAACGATATCGAGAAAATTTTATAATAAAAGAGGTTTCATTTCAAGGAATAGGAACACTTTTTCACATTAATTTTGCATTGTCCAGTTCTTTGGCGAAGTATTTTCCGATGGATGCGATGAAATACAGTACATCATCTGCAAGCTCCTGAGGGAACGCCTTTAAAGCTGGGGCGGTCTCAAAGCTTAATACTCCAGTGAAGCCTATAGCCTTAAGCGTGCGTATGAATTCGTCCCAATTTGTGCTGCAAATTTTGTCCCTAGTGTTTGTAAAGGTGTAGGGAATTTGGTGCAGGTCAGTCATGCAATCATTGTCATGTATGTGCAAGGTCTTCACCCTTGGGCCAAGGATTTTCAAGTAAGATGCCATGTCCATATCCGTGAGATTGGCGTGGCCTGTGTCGAAGCAGGCGCCTAGAACTTCCGATTTATATTTAGCATTGAAGTAATCGATTCTGGCTGACAGCTTCACTGGGTCGCAACATGGGCCTTCGCTAAGCCTGCGGTTACCTGGCTTATACAGATTCTCCAGGCAGATTGTGATATTGTGCTTTGCGGCAATAGGCGCTAGTTCATGAATTACTTCAGCATTCGCACGCCATTCAATCCCCTCCTGCTCCAGAGCGCATGTAGCGTCTGGGACAGTGTTTGGAAGATTGAATAGGTGGACAACGATGTTGTGACATTCTAAAAAAGCACATATTTCCATTGATATAGGCAGCACCTGATATCTTATGTATTCATTGGCCTCCCTGCTGATATTGGTGGCAAACATGGGATAGGGCATGTGCATTTGGTTAAATGTGATGTTATTAGCTTTTGCCGCCTTTTTATGGGGAGTGAAGAAATCAAACAGTTCGTCTATAGATTTATCAAAAAATCGGCCACAGTAGCTTTCGGCGAATTCTTCATATCGTAAATACGAATCAAGGCTAAAATCACAACAATCAAAGCCAGCATCTGCTATACGCCTAAAACCCTCTTCTGGGGCATCATCATTTACTATGTTTGCTGTTTGTATACCTATTTTGTGCATTAAATTCCTCCCTACTCTTCATCAGCTACCATCATGATTTTCACGTAAGGCTCTTGCTTTAATCGCATGATTTCAAAGCCATCCTTAATGCGTTCTAAATCGAATTTGTGGGTGATAAATTGTTCTGGATGAAATGTGTTGTTCTCTTCCTTTCCAAGGATTGACAATATAAAGTGCCAATCATCGTTTTTATCACGGGTAAAGGTTGAATTCCAGCTTCCTATTATCTTTAGTTGTTTGCGAAGAATCTTCCAATATATTTCTTTTGGCAAGTTCATATCTTGCCTTGGGTTGCCTACAAGGACAATGGTGCCCGCCGGGGCG
>JAFSZE010000183.1 GCA_017455745.1 Desulfovibrionaceae bacterium
ACTTAATAAATAAATAATATGTATTAGATTTTATTTTGATACAATTGAATAATAAAAAATTAATAATAGATTAACTTAAGGGACTTTTTTTCGGCTTTTTTGCTCAAATTTCGCCTGAGCTGATTTGTCGGGCAAGGGTAGCGCTTGGTCTTTTAAGAGGCAGCAAAAATAATCTTCCCTACTCGTCTTTACCATTTAATAACGATTTTATAGGATCATTTTTCCATGAATTTGGCCACGGATTAGGTATTGAAAGTAAAGCGTCATTAAAGAAAAAGGTTGATTCGATCTCTGTTTATGACTCCCATCTGATCGACAAATACGGCACCAAAATGGCACCCAACCTAGTTGTCACAGATACCGATCCTGGTAAAGCTGGCAGAGGTCGCTTCTATACTGGCAGGGGTGCCCGTAGTGGCGTTATCTTTAAAGGTAAAAATGTTGCCGAGGTCATGGGCAACGACAATGGCCTCCCAATTCAAGGTTTTGAGGGCGATGGTAAGGAGCGTAAGCTTGACTTGAGCCATATTGAATTGGAACGCTCGCTCATGAGCCATCAAAGCTATCGCAACTATAATAACTTTATGGAAGCGGAAATAGCGCTTCTCCAAGATATTGGATACAAAATTGACCGCAAAAATTTCTTTGGTAAAACAATTTTTGGAGATAATCAAACTGTTCGCAACACCCAAGGCTTTTTTGCCCGCAATAGTGATGGCACAGCTTATATTGATGGTGAAGAAAATACGGCCCTAATGGGTCTTGGCCTCCACATCTATGGCAAGTCCAACACAGTAACGCAAGCTGCAGATATTTTAGCGGGTGGCGAAGCAGCTGTTGGCATGCGTATTGATGGATCTGATAATACTCTTAGGCTACCAAGTAACATTAATGTTGAAGCTAATGGTAAAAATGGCACAGCTTTGCTTGTGGCCTACGGCAAAAATCATGAGATCACAAGCCAAGGCAACCTCATAGCCGAAGGCAAGGGTGGTATCGCAGCTCGTTTTGATTTTGGTCATAATTTAGTTGGGGATCATGATGAATATCGTGGATCCTGGATCCTCACTGACGAGAATAAAAATGTGAATCTGCGCACCCATAAAAGAGATGAAGCCAAATATTTCTACAATCTTGATGGTCCCCTAGTTAAGCAGTTTGACGTGAGCGGGAATCTAGTTGGTAAGAAAGCCGCCATTTATATTTCAGACAATGCCTTTGTAAAAAATATCAATATTTTAAAAGGCGCCAATGTCGAGGGGCACATTGTCTCAGACTGGGATCCAAAAAACAGATTGGTGCAATATTCTGGTGCCAAGACCGATCTACACACTAAGCTCACCTTTGGTTATTCCGAAACAAGCACGGGCAAAGCTTCAACAAAAGTTGCCAATAATTTTGACCTGGATTTGAAAGGTAGTATTGACGGACCTGAAAGCATTGATATGGAAGTAGCTGGAGGCAAACTTGATGTAGCTGGCACGGTTAATGTGTATTCGCTTAAAAATAAGGGATATCTTGTCATCCGCGGCACTGATAAAAATGGTATTGCAGCCAATGTGACCAAGGACTTTACTAACACTAATGCTGCAACTCTTGAGACCGCTGTTTATAAAGATGGTGCAGTACCTGCAATTAAAGCTAGACAAGCCAAAGTTGCTGGTACTTGGGCTCTAGTACCTGAGGTCAGCTATTACAATACAGCACTTTCCAATTTTTTGGACGATGCTGTAAACGGTACAGATTTTGCTTTTGCAAAATTTGTACCAAACATACGATTTTTAAAGTTTAACTTGAAGTAGATTTTTTTCACCCTCTTTGATAAATATTTATCAATG
>JAFSZE010000184.1 GCA_017455745.1 Desulfovibrionaceae bacterium
AAATTATTGCTAGATCAAAAAAATATGAATAAAATTTTGTCTAACATGTTTTTTTAATATCAAACATTTAATTTATGACAATAAAGATTTTTGTACTTTTTTCTTTTTTGGTATAAGATTTTGCTGTACATGTTTTTTAGTTACAGATTTTTCATTATCACCATTATTTGTGTCATTGCTACCTGAATCATTATTGTCACTTATTTTTTTACATTTTTCTTTCTTATTTTTATTATTTTGTTCATTTTCATAATAAATTTTATTGAGTTGTGTAAGTCGTTTTATAATTTCAAGTCGAACTTCTTCACTAATAGTATGACGAATATTATCACTATCTGGAAGATAGGCAACTTTTCTAAAATCATGGCTCATGTCTAAATCATCCCATCCATAAGCTTTTGCAACAAGTTTGTCCAATTCTTCATGAGCAGATCTTACTTTAACAATATATTCAGTTTGAATTTCTGGATCATGCATTTTATTGTAGAGTACTGTTAAACCAATATTTTCTATCTCCATAGTTAATGCACGAAGTTCATGGAGATTTTCCGCACACTCTTCTATTGGATCAAGATTCGTCGTTGGTCGTGGGAATGTTTCAAAGCAACTGGATGGTGTATAACGTAATGTAGAAGCACCCATGGTTGAACACATCTTCCATGCCCAAACTTGATGTATTGAAGACTGGATGATACCAAAAAATGCAGCTTGATCTGAAGAAAATATACAGAGCGCTTCATTCATAACGTATGTATTAGGTACAAATATCATGCCTCCATATTTTGAGTGACGTGGAACAACAAGCACGCGCTTCAATGGTGGAAATGGTTTCCAATTTTTTGGGTGTTTGTCAAAATTATCCCCACGACCTATTTGGTGATATAAATTTAGAGTATTTCTTTTAAATATCCACCATATTTTTGATAAATTACCTTCAGAAATAAAATTACCATTTTCATCAGTTCTCTGTCTAAAAGGTTTTATATATTCTTCCAAATGTAGATATGGTTTTGTATAAGTTTTAGCCTTTTCTTCATCCCAGTCAAAAAAATTAATTACATATCTTGAAGGTATTTGTCTTGGATGATTAGCTACATCATCTCCGCAAAGATATGGAAAAAGAATATCCTTATTTCTTTGATCTATTTTAATCCACGTATCAGCCTGTTCTTTAGAAATTAGAAATCCATCACCAAGTAAAAATGTTCCAATAAAGCTTAGATTATTATTTACTTTTAATTTTTGAATTTCCCACGATTCAACATCATTTTTCAAGAAACTTGATATATGTTCAACTTGTCTATTATCAAGATTAATTTCACCTTTATATTGAATATTCTGTGAAATTTGTTTGCGTAAGATGATTTGACTTGTGCAGACAGCAGCATTACCTTCCCAAGGAACATCAGGCCAAGCTGTTCGTATGATACAATTTTGATCTAAAAGTTGTGCTAAACCAACTTTTCGTGATTCTCCTTGAGCAATGGTATTGGTAGCAATCAAACCAAAATCGCCGTTGTTACGCACAAGATCGTTAGCACGTAAGAAAAAATAAACTGAAAGATCAGCCAACCCACGCACTTTATGACCAATGATATTTACGATATATTCCCTGTACATACCGCCGAGATCTGCTCGCATATTATTAGCACCTTTAAACGGCGGATTGCCAACAATCACGTCAAAACCAGGATTATCGTCAGTATCAAAGATTTCAGGAAATTCCAGTAACCAATGGAAAGGTTTGGTGAAAGCAGGATTAAAATCTGATTCACTGCGATCTTTGATTTCATCAGATCCAAAAATTATCCGGTCTGTTTTTTCTTTTAGCCAAGCATCAAATTTCTGAGGATCATCTTTTAGATTGGTAATCTCCTGGATAAGCTCTGGCATTTTGCTTTGACTAAGGAGACCATTATTTTCCACATAGCCAATGATTAGAGCATCAGCTATACGTCTTAAATTTTCAATGGCACTTTGAGCTTTGTCGAAACAGGCAGACTTTTCGAAAATGTGTATAGGACTATCAGAGAAGATTTTGCCAAGATTATTTCGTGCATTTAGAGCTTTGGCTATTTCTTTTTTAAATTCATCGCTGGCAAACTGTAGTTGAACCTGTTTTTCACCTTCAAAATTGCCATAGCATAATTGGGCAAAGTTTGTAACGCCCATGATGGCATCACCAAAACGCAAGGAATGATCCAAAAAGCTGAATGGTTTATCCTTTTGCATGGTTGTGAGCCAAAGTGAAAGTTTGCTCATTTCTACAGCCATGGGGTTATTATCAACACCATAGAGACATTTATCAGCAACCATTCTTTTGGCCAAAACCAAGCGCTCGTCTTTATCTGTAGGGAGATTTTTTGTGCCGGCCTCTTGCCAGGCTTCGGTCAATCTTTCAGCCAGATAGCGGCAGGTGGCAACTAAAAAAGCACCAGAACCCATGGTCATATCACAGACGCGTAGGCTAAGGATCTCATCTGGACTTTTTAAGAGCCATTGATCCTCAGGTTTGCCTTCGTTTACACCGTGATAGACATGTGGCTTTAGAGTTGCGGCCACGACTTGCTCTGTGATGCGGCGCGGTGTGTAATGGGTGCCAGTATCACGTCTTTGGGTACCTGCTGTGACAAAAATGGAGCCTTTAGGTACTACGATAGGACGACCAAAACTATCGCGACGTAAAATATGCACAAAAGGTTTGACACTTTCAACCAAGTCTTGATCACCACGACAAGCGTCAAGTAAGAGATAGTTTAAGCGTTCAGCCTCCGCTTGTTTTAATCGTTCTTCTTGTGGATCAAGATTTTGTTTCTTGCGTCCCCTACCCTTTTGATCATATAGAGCTTGCTTAATGCTTGTTTGAGTGTTGCCGGTTTGATTGGAAATGTACTTAATTAAAAGATCTTCACCATCTAAACGCAATTGTTGAAGTTTGGATAAAGGTATGAATGGCTCATGATTTTTGTTACCACCTTGAATACCCAAAAGTACTTCTTGGGCTCTCTCGCAAGTACGATCGAGCAGACCTTCATAGACATGGCCAATTTGTTCTACATCTAAACTTCTAAATGAAAGGCGCACTGCTTCAGTTACGCCAGTTTTTCGTTTGTCGCTCAAAAACTGCACAGCTTCAAGCATGTGCAAAATTACGCGATCATCAATGTTTAAAGGCTTGGCTGGCACATCGCGCCATGTGCTGCCGGTCGCTCTTCCTTCTAAAAATGGATAGCTGTCAGGATCAAAGAGTGATCCACCGTAGGCTTTGAGCAGCATATCTTGGTGAGTGACGCCAGCATAAACAGCCCGAAAGAGTGCCAAAAGCCTAAACCAAGCATCGCGTCGATAGAGCAAAACCTCTTCGCCCTGTCGATCAGCCAAATTGCGCAATTCTTCACAGAGGCGTGAGGCAGCATAGCATTTGTCCCAAAGCGGATCGCCTAATCTTAATAGACCTCGCTCTTCCGCTGAGAGCAAAAAAACTAGCCGCATCATTACGACCAAGCCAGCCTCATAGATTTTGGCTGGGGAAATGTCTTTGAGTACATTTCGGGTGTTTTCGTCTTCTAGTCGATCAATGGCCGAGATAAATTCTGACAGTGCGCTACGCACCTGCATGCCTAAACTATCTGTTACCGCTTGTTGCCTGTCGGCACTTAGAAGCATTAGTTCTTGCAGGGTCTGATCAGAAGGCAAAGAAGAGAAACGTCTTTTGCTTAAAAGCGTCACAAAGGCTTGCAAAGTTATACGTTCTTCAAGCCAAAGCTGCACATACCAAGTCACAAATGTAGTCGTACGATTTGTGGCTGTGCTTACAAATACGCAATGCGTTTCACTGATGATAAGCCCCAAAGCGACACCATGCTTTCTTAAAAGATCTTCCATCTGCCGTGCTGCTTGGGCTGGCTGATCAGGACGTTTAGGTGCTAAATCTTGGTGTGGGGCCAGCATGATCAGCATACAGGCTTTTTTAGGTTCGTGCTTTTTTTGATTTACAGGCTCAGCATCAAGATCAAAATTGAGTTCAGCAGGTGGAACAAGAGCATAGTCCGCTTTTACTTGGCTGTTGGTACGTTTATCCCAAAAGTAATAGCCCAATTTTAGACCATTAATGAGATTATCGTCGGTGAAGCCCAGCAGATCTTTTAGGACAAAATTACTAAATTCTTTAAAGGCTTTATCGTTATTTTTTCGTTTATTAAGTTCTTGTAAACAAAGTTTGAGAGTTGGATGGACATCTTTGGGCAAAATATCCAATCCATTAGGTAACTTTTCGACTAATACTGGAAGCGTCAAAAATGGACCTGAGATGTCTAGGAGGGATAACCATTCGGCGTGTTCGGAAACTAGAGACATGCACGTAACTCTCTTGCATTTTGCTCAGCTGGAATGAAGCAAATCACTGCCAGCGGAAAAACAGTTTCTTTTAAATCGCTGTAGCGCAACTTCAAGCCTGCAATTTCTTGATCACGCTCATTGGGAATAGCTTTTAACCGGACTTCAAGCACATTGTTATCAGCAGTGAAAGATGCCCTTTCGTCGTTCCAGCACTTTGAGATCTTCGAAGACAGGATATTCGTCATTTATGGGACTTCACTCTACTATGTGCCTGTGACAGGCGGAGAGAAGACAAAGGTGACCGAGGATATCTACGATTTCGAC
>JAFSZE010000185.1 GCA_017455745.1 Desulfovibrionaceae bacterium
AAAAATCTTTTGAGCAAACTGGCAGATGATTTATCCTATCTGCCTGTATTATACGGTGGAAGTGTTAAGCCCTCGAATGCGGCCAATCTTTTGGCTTTGAAAAATGTCGATGGCTTATTGGTTGGTGGAGCCTCGCTGGAAGCCGAGAGCTTTTTGAATATCATCAATGCTTAGGCTTTAGATGGGGATTTTGGAGGATTCATGCAGTCTTTGATTTTGACGCTGCATATTATTGTTTGTGTCTTGCTAGTTATCCTTATTTTGCTGCAGTCGGGCAAGGAAGGCATGGGGGTTATTTTTGGCGGTGGTAACACCTCCGTTTTTGGCAGCACAGGCGCTGGTGGTATTTTGGTCAAGTTGACCACTTTTATGGCCTTGGTTTTTGTGGTGACATCGTTGTCATACACTTATGTGACTAGTGATCACCAAAAACAAGAATCAACCATTTTGGATGTGCAAATTGAAGACGTTAAAAAAGCCCAACCTGCGTCTCCAGAAAATGTGCCACCAGTGGTTGCCCCTAAAGAAAATACTCAAGCACCGGTTGCACCTACCACATCAACTGAGCCTGATAAACAGGCTACTGATGCTAAGGCAGTAAATGATTCCAAGGCTGTAGATGGCGCGAAGAAGGATATGAAGGAAAATAAGGCTGCCGATGCCCCCAAGAAGGAAGCTAATGATGCTAAGGACGCTAAGCAACCTACAGAAGGGAACAAACAGCAAGAAACCAAAAAAGACGCATCTAAAGATAAACAATAGCTGATACTACTTAAGATGCTTTAAAGATGCTCTAAAAATAACTTCCTACCTAATAAAGAGAATAAAACTAAAAGATAGAGCCAGCAATAAGGATAAATGATAAAGATAAACTGTAAAGTTAAACAATAAGGCTAAGAAATAAAATTAAGCGATAAGCCAAAAAGATAAAATTAAAAGATATAGTGTTCTATCTGTAATTAGAGGGTTGAGCTACAAATTATCTATCAAGATAAATTGTTTTGTTTATATGCAGATCAATATTTTGTTTGATATAATTATGGTTCAACCAATTTTATTTTAACTAATTGCTTAGGTGTCCAAGAAAATTGATTTAAGTCCAAGAAAATTGATCTAAGTAACCAGAAAAATGTTTTGATATAGATTTAATTCTGATTCGTTGTCAGAAGGCTATATAATGTTTGCCTAAAAGATTTTTTTTAATCTTTGGGCAATTCTAGGTAAGTTTCAGCACAGTTTTTGCGTATGGATCTTTTTATTAAATTTTACTAGCGCAGAAACTGTGCTATGCTTTTGAAATATTTTTTTCTATGTTGTAAAATTCGCCTTTATATGAATTTATTTTATACTTAAAGCAATTGTAGTTATTTTATATCGACGCTAGATACATAAAATTATATAATTAGAGAACTTATATTCAGAAAATAAAAGCTTTAAAGTGATAAAAATGTCTTGTGTGAAATTTCACATGAGGCTTTTTTTTGTTTTAAGGTTTTTCATATACAGCGCATATTTTTAATATGCATCTTATTTGACTTCTATTTGCCGCTTAACCTGCTAAATGTGTTTGGTTTTATTATGGCTAGCGATGGCTTTGCTAACAATCCCTTCGTCAAATTGCTTTTAAGTTTTTTACCCAAAAAAGCAGCTGCCCAGGAAAAAGATTCTCAGGCAGCTAAGTTATCTAATCAAGATGAAAATAAAAGGCAAGATGGAAATGTAGATCAAGAAAAAGGGCAGACTTCTCATGCAGATTTGCCGCCGCAAATTGTCGAAAAGCCGTCTGCCACAGATCAAGATTTACCGATGTTTTTGGAGGCTATTGAGAATTTAGAGCCAAAAACAGCTGAACCTGAACTTAGGCGACCCAAGAAGGTTGAGTCTGAGCGCTTGGCTGCTTTGAGCGGAGATAGGATTGCGCCAGAAAAAGTTCTAAGTTCGGAGAAGCAGCGTGAGTGGAAAGAAAAGTCCAAAGAAGAAGACAGCTTTCTTGCCGCAGTGGATGAGTTTGCCCAAAGTAAAAGGGAGAAAACCAAGCAGCCTCTAGCCACTTTAGGCGAGCAATTGGACTTTCAACAGGTAAGTGCCAAGGTTAGCGCGAGCAAGTCTGAAAAATTGGCTCAAAAGGCTGAAGATTTGCCCAAGGTTGAAGCTAAGGAAGAGAAAGATTCCAAGATCGATCTTCATACGCCAACTATTGAAGAGCTTGAAGAACGCGAAGATGCAGATCTTTTTTTGCAAGCTTGGGATAAGCTTGCAAAAAAACGACCGGCTGAGATTGAAAATGATGCTTTAGCGGACCTTTCGCGTAAATGGCAGAGGATCCATAAAGATAAGCCAGCTCAGGCTAAAAGACCTTTAGAAGAAGATCTGGATAGCAAACTTTTTTTGCGGGCTGTCAATAAATTGGATGAAAAAAAGCCCAAAGCTAAGACTGAAAAGCAGCTGACAACTTTGGGTGAACAGTGTCCAGCTTTAAGTCAAGCTAAACCGAAAGATGCGCCTAAAAAAGTTAAGCCCAAGAAAAAGATCAAAAATGAGGCCATTGTCAGTCAAGAGGATGAGCAGGCCGCCTTTTTGAAGGCAGTTTCTGGTACTGAGCCCTTAAAAAACAATCGCGTTATCAAACCAGAGTCTCCGCAAGTTAAGATCAGAACTCCAGATCAAGAAAATTTGGCCGATCTCCTTGAAGGCAAGTATTCTTTTGAATTTTTCTGTCGGGATGAATATTTCGAAGGCAACATTATAGGTTTGGATCAAGCAACTATTGATAAGCTGCGCTGTGGTATGTTTAGTCCAGAAGCCCATTTGGATTTGCATGGCTTTGTGGTTGATCAAGCCTATGAGGCTGTCTGCGATTTTATAAAATCGGCTTGGTTCAAAGGGTTGCGCACTATATTACTTGTGCCTGGTCGCGGCCACAATTCTTTTGCTGGAGTTGGCATCTTGCGTAGCCACCTTCAGACGTGGCTAACGCATGATCCTTTAAAAAGAGTAGTCATCGCCTTTTGTACAGCTCAGCCTTGTGATGGTGGGCCTGGCAGTGTTTATGTTTTGCTGCGCAAATACAAGAAAAAAGGACGTCTACAGTGGCACAGTCATATAGATGACTATATTACAATCTAATATTTTCTTGTAATCAGTGTCAATAATACTTAGATCATATTGTAATTTTGATCATTGAAATTTTAGATCTATAGTTCTGTAGTTCTATGCTTTGAGTTCTAAGTGGTCATAAATAATAGCTAGAACAAGTTGATTATTGCATATTGAATATTCATATATTATTTGTCAAGTAGTTTAGCTTAAGTTTAGAATGCTAAAATTCATCTGCCGAAATTAATTTGCTACAATTTATCTACTTAAATTTTGCTTGCCTAAAGCGTATTTTATTGCCTTCAGCTATATTTTTCATATGGCTGCTTTTTTATATTCAGATGTACTGTTTTAATTAAGTTTATTACGGTAGGCAACTGATGGATATTGACGGCCTTGAAATCTTCTTTGGTGGGCATATTACAGTTTTGTTAGATTTTTGGAACACGTCTATATGTGTATGTTCGTCTATCTGATGTCTAGTGGATAATTTATTCCCAAATTACGATGGAAGCGTAATATGAAGCTGTTAAATACACTGAAGTAGTTGAAGTCTACATCAGGAACCTTTTTTCTATACTCTTCGCTATAGGTTGATTTATCAACAAACGTTTCAGATAATCTACTAGGGAGATTTTTCCGACAATGCTTGAATAAATGGATTACCAACGAACTTAAGATTGTCTGCAGCTTTGCATCCTGCTTCCACCAAATCTATCATACATCTTAGTCCGTAAGCAATCCTGCTTCTCTGAGGCACTTTTCAATATTGGCGAACACAACATTGTCTGTGGTACTCTTACGTAAAGACTCTGCTGATTTTACCTTGCTGACATTATCATCAGTGTCACTGCCTTGAGCTTTCGTAGCCTCTGCTATATCAGATTCTACGCGATCTCGATTTTTTTGGTACCAGTAGTAAAACTGCATATATGATGGTTTTTCTTCAGGTGGCAGAGGTGTTGGATTAGTATCGCCATCAAATCTTGGTATAGTGTAACAATGTGCAAGCATATTTTCATATACTTCTGTAAGTTTAGGCTTTTTAGTTGCCAAATATAATTGTTTGATATACTCATTAAAATTTTGATAATCAGTTTCTGTAAGAATTTTACCGTTTCTTCCACTACGTTTACTTGGACGTCCAAGACGTTGTTTGGCTACAAAATTTTCCTTCCTGTACGTACCAATCTTAGAGTAGTTAGGTAACAAAGCTTCTTTTACCATTCCACAACGCCAATATTTACCAATGTAGATGTATAATTTTTTTATAGGAATATTATTTTCTTCTATATATTTTTTGAATAACTCACTGCGCTTATGTTTATCATAAATGTCTGGTTCAATATTAATTAGATTTTCAATAAGTGCATAGGATTTTTCCATTCTATCCAGTGATAATTTGCTAATTTTATCTGGAATATTAGGCGTCAAATTGTCTTGAACTATTACATACCGTCCTGCTTGTAGTTTAAGTTGGATATCATTAAAATAAAACTCTTCAGGAATATTACTTTCTGTATCAATACAAATTAAATATCCTTTCTCCATACATTTATTATCTGAATTGTTTATATTGTTTTTATTATTTGGATTATTTGTATTGCTTTTATCAGAAAATGAAAATTGATTTGGTATATAAAGTAAACGATATCTTTTATTATCTAATGTATCGAGTATGACTTGTCCTTTTGTTAATGAAAAATATCCAGATGAATTAGGAAAATTTTCATTTTGTATATCGTCTTTACTATCAAGAATGTTTTTATGCGTAGAGTGTTCTGACATTTTTGACTTCCCTAATATATATTAGAATTGGACATTTAGATCAAAGATAATCAGATGATCTAATGGTTTATTTAATGATTTAAATTAATATTTATATAATTAACTTATAATAATGGACAAAAAACTGTATTGTTGTTAATGGTATAATTTTATACTGTAAATCTTTTTAAGATATTATTTTGTGGAAATTAAGAATTGAATCATTCT
Organism: Desulfovibrionaceae bacterium; assembly: GCA_017455745.1. Taxonomy (GTDB): domain Bacteria; phylum Desulfobacterota; class Desulfovibrionia; order Desulfovibrionales; family Desulfovibrionaceae; genus Desulfovibrio. The sequence goes on from JAFSZE010000185.1 coordinate 5,092, forward strand.
AGATATTCCAAAAAATGTTTAATCTTATCTTTAAAATAAAATCTGGAGTTAAAGTTAAGGATATCCACATGACCTACTTCTTGATATCTTAAATTCTATATAGACTATCAAGATACAAAAAGTGTATCATTTTTAGGTTATACAAAGTAGATTAAAATTAAGATCAATCTTAATCTTAATATTTCTAAGACCATTAATGTTACTTAACATGAAAAGGCTTTAATTTGATTGTTAAAGATCTGGGCAATTTTTATGAGATTAAGGGGCTCCCAGATTGTTTCATCATCAGACGATTTTAAAATAGCGCTAACCAGTTTGATTGGTGAAATATAAAGGTCCATCCAGTTTGTTTCAAATTCAATATAAGTATCTTGCGATTCGGCAATGTTGGTGAATTTGAAATTTGCAAGCAGATGGCGAATATCTTTGGTACGTAAGCCTTTTTTGGTCTGGAAGGTATAGGGAAAAGTCTTTTCTTTGGCAAAAGATTGAAAACGACTTAGTGCTAGGGGAGCGTTTTCGGTTTTGATAAGCAGTTTAAAGATTTCGCCGCTAGCTTGGGTGGTTCTAGTTTTATTGTCCACGGCCTCAATGGCTTTGATGTCGAGACCTTCCGGCAGATATTGGTCTAATTTGTGCCAAAGGGTGTGGCTCGAGACATTTTCACAGAGCGAAATGGAGAACCACTCAGCGTAGCTTAATACGCCGACAGGTAATGCCCGGCCAAAGGAAAGCAGGGGAAGTGGATGAAAGCCCATGGAAAAAGCTACCGGGATTTCAGCTCGTCTTAAGGCCCGTTCAATGACTGATTGCAGCTCAAGCTGACTTAAGAATGCTGCGCCTTTAAGCTTTGCGTGCCAGATGCGATATTGTCTGACTTTTTGGGTGAGTTTGGGGTTTATTTTGGGCGTTTCTTTGGTTGCGTGCTGTAAAATCAGCTTGCCCTCTTCATCCCAGTGGGGTTGATGAGCATTTTGATCGCGTTGAGGAAAAATTAAGCTATTTTTATAGATCTCTTGGATAGACGTTTCTGAACCATGGAGTGGGGAAGTTGCGCCTGGCAAATCGCAGCATCCACAGGCATGGCAGGCTGCATACCGACAGTCGCGAGTGATTTTTTCTTCTAAGGCTAGCTTGTATTCATGAGCCAAGAATTTTTTGCTTACACCACACTCGATGTGATCCCAAGGCAGAACCTCATCTAGGTTTCTGGCTCTGATACAGTCACTAGGATTTAAATTGCACTCTTCCAAGGCGGCAAGCCAAGGTTCAAGATTGAAATGTTCCATCCAACTCGTGAAGATGGCCCCTTTTTTGTAGGCTTTTTCCACCACATCGGCCATTTCTCGCCCACTGCGTGAGAGGATGCCCTCCAGATGGCTCACTGCCGGTTCATGCCAGCGCATTTGGAGACATTTTTTGCCTTTAAAGGCCTCACGCACAAGCTGGATACGGCGTACGATTTCTTCTTGGCTGATTTGTTCGGCCCACTGGAAAGGGGTGAAGGGCTTAGGTACAAAAGGCGAGAGGGCCGCTGTTACTTGCAGTCTGGGGCTGCCTTTACCTGCGGCATCGCGAACTTTGGCACAAAGATCAACGATAGCTAAAAGATCTTCGTCTGTTTCTGTGGGCAAACCGATCATAAAATAGAGTTTGACCAGCCGCCAACCATGTTCGACAAGTTTCTGGGCGTGCAGGATAATTTCTTCTTCGGTAATGCCTTTGTTGATCACATCGCGCAGCCTTTGGCTGCCAGCCTCAGGAGCTAGAGTCATGCCGGTGCGTCTTAGGTCCGCCATGCGAGCGATAATTTCATCATCAATGGAACCAACACGCTGTGATGGTAAACAGAGGCTTATTTGTTGCTCTTGGCAGCGATCCAGAGTCGAGTGACTTAGGGTTTTTAAGGCCGAATAGTCACCGCTGCTCAAGGCCAAAAAAGAAATTTCATCAAAACCGGTCTGCTTTAAACAATCAGTGACCAGCTTTTGGATGTTTTCAACCGATCTTTCGCGTACAGGTCTATAAACCATGCCAGCTTGGCAAAAGCGACAGCCACGTGTACAGCCACGGGCAATTTCTAGCGACAATCTGTTATGGACAGCACCTACAGGTACCACTTGTTTGGTTGGGTAGGGTGTTTGATTGAGATCGGCGACGATGGCTCTCACAGGTGTTGCCATGTTAGGCTCTTTTTTGACCATATGGCCGTTTTGCATATCAAAGAAGCTTGGTACATAGGCCCCTTTGATGTATTGAGCCTCTTTTAAAAATTCAAGTCTCGAGAGATTTTTTTTCTTGGCATCTTCGAGCAGAGTTAAAATCTTTGGAAAGGTTTCTTCACCATCTCCTAAAACCATCAGATCAATAAATGGCGCTAGGGGTTCTGCGCTAATCACAGCACCACCTCCAGCTACAATCAACGGGCATTGATCTAAGCTTGCACTACGATCCAAACTGCGGAGAGGTATTTGGGCTAGATCAAGCATATAGAGCACATTGGTATAGGCTAGCTCGTGGGTGATTGAAAAGCCCAAACAATCGAGATCCTTTAAGTTGGTATCTGTTTCGATGGTTGCTAAGGGTATTTTTTTAGCCCGAAGCAGCTCGCCGGTCTCTTTTTCTGGCGCCATGACACGTTCGGCCAACCAATGAGGTTTGGAATTGACTAGGCCATAGATAATTTTTTGACCTAGATACGACATTCCAACTTCATATAAATCAGGAAACGCAAGGGCTATATGGAGATGTACATCTTTAGGGTCTTTACGGGTAATGCCATCTTCAATACCTGCATAGTGACTAGGTCTACTGATCAACGAAAGAATTTCACGCACGATGTTCTCACAGCATGGCAGGTTGTTTATAAAAACTTAAGTAATTTATTGTTAAAAGTAAGTGTATCTGGATAGTACAGAGAATACTTTTATAAGAATTTTTATTTTGGCTATTGTGCTGGGTTTGATTGATAAGTTTGCTTTTTATTTTATCTTTATTTTTTAT
>JAFSZE010000186.1 GCA_017455745.1 Desulfovibrionaceae bacterium
ATCAAAATCAAATATTAACAATCTTCTTGGTTGACTTCAGCCAAATAAAGAGATCTGGCTTTTTTTTGCATGGCACGATGCGGTATCAACTCGTTTTTGAAATCATCTGGAAAGATAGTTTCTAAAAAACGCATACGCAAGGTCATGGGATGAAAAAAGAGTGAGCCAACCGGTAAAACCTGTCCACTGTTTTCAAAAAAAAGTGGCACAATCGGTCGATGGGCCTTTAAGGCTAGTTCAAATGCACCGCTTTTAAATTTGCCGATTTTACCATCCCGGCTGCGCGTGCCCTCCGGAAAGAAGACAACCGAGATACCAGCATTTAACAGTGCGAAACATTCATTTTCAATGTCAGCTAAGCTTTTATTGTCAACAACCACGTACCCTAAAGCCCGCATAAACGGTCTGAAAAAAAAGATTTTCAAGGGCCAACTTTTCATCACATAGCTGAAATTGGTTTCCTTTTGCGCCGCAAAAAGGAAGAGATCCAAGATCGACTGATGGTTGGCAATGATAACACAAGGGGCATATTTAGAGAGTGTGTTGGGATTAGGAATGTCGATCGGTACCCAGGGTTTAATTAGACCCAAAAAAAAGCGGCCATAGAGGTGGGATAAGTAATGAATAATTTTGCGTAGTTTTAGATTGGGTTTAAGTTGGTAAAGCCCCAAAACGGTTAAGCCGATGGGCAAGGCTACGCCTAAAAAGAACAGTTCGCCAACATAGATGATCAGATTAGCGATGATTAGTGAGAGTTTAATTTTGGGCCAGCGCTTTATCATGTAATTCTTCGATGAAATCGTAAATGTCTTTTAGGCACGTGATATGAGCGATCTTTTCACGTTCTGTAAGTTTAAAGTTAAAAGCACGTTCCAAAACAATGACCATATCGACAATATCCAAACTGTCTAAACCCAGATCGTCACGGATCAGAGATTCAGGGTGCATATTTTCAATTTCTAGTTCGAATTCTTCGGCTAAAGCCTGATTAACTGTATTTTCAATTTCAGAGCGTTGCATCAGCAAAACCTTAAAAGATACTAGTTAGATAAAATAAAAGCAAAGGCAAAAATGGAAATAAAAATTTAAGCTTTAAAATTTTAAATTTAAGACATTAATAGCCAAAAAGTTAAAGGTTAAAAATTAAAAACCTGATAGTAAAAAGATAGTAAAATCTAAAACTGTTAGCTTTAAAATGTATTAATAAAAAATATCTAAAATATTTTAATATGCTTTAATGTGTTTTAATACATTAAGATATATTTCAATTAGCCTTAAAATATTTCAATAGAACTTGATGTATTTTGAGATATCTTAATATGCTTTAATAAGCTTTTTTGTATTTCTGAACAATCTAATAATGATTCAGAAGTCATAAAATAAAAAACGGTTTAGTATGCTTTAAAATGATATTTTAAAATAGTATATTTGAAGATAATGGATTGAAAAAAATGCATATTTTACAGGGTTACTGTTAAGAATTACTATTATTGATTAGTGCAGATATTATTTTTAGATATAACAATCGATGTATATATACCACCCAGAGCAAAGGAGTTTTTTAAAATTAGATCTACTTGTTTATGTTCATTTTCCAATAAAAGGTTGAGTTGCCCACAATTTTGATCTGGTTCCGTGAGATTATAATTTTTAAGGAGAAAATTGTCTTTAAGCATGAGCAGACAGGCTATAAGTTCAATGGCGCCGCTAGCAGCCAAGGTGTGGCCAAGAAGACCTTTAAGGCTACTTGTGGGTGTTTTTTGGCCAAAAAGATTGGCTATGGCTTGGCCTTCAGCCTGATCCCCTTGAATGGTAGCCGTAGCATGGGTGTTGATATAACTGATATCTGAAGGATTAAGTTTGGCTAAATCTAGGGCCAAAGCCATACAGGCTTCCACGTCATCTGTGGCTGGTTGGGCGATACTTTTGGGAGAAGTCTTATTGGCGTAGCTTAAAATCTCAGCCAAGATTGGCGCATGGCGGGCTTTAGCTGCTTCAAGTTCTTCTAGGATGAGAATACCAGCCCCTTCGCCAATGACTAGACCTATGCGTTTTATGTCGAACGGTCTTGAGGCTAAATATGGGTCGTCGATGGGACTAGCTGCCCCCATCCGCTCAAAGGTGGCTGCGGTTAAAACGTGAGCTTCATCGGCACCGCCAACTAGCATAAGTTTTTCTTGACCATAGGCTATAGCTTCATAGCCTTGACCGATGGCTGTTAAGGCTGAGGCACAGGCTGCACTAGGTGCTAGAAAACGGCCAGAAGCTCCCATATAGAGGGCTACATTGGCCGCTACCGTATGACTCATGGTCTTAAAAAAGGTCGTGCTTTTGATTTGATCGAAGCTTTTGGTTGTCAGATAGCTCGTAAAAAAATCTTCGATTGCGCTAGGGCTACCCATGGTTGAACCGATAGCGACTCCGATCCGTTCTTTGATTGGAAAATCAAGTTTGGCATTTTCTAAGGCTTCCCTAGCCGCTAAACAGGCATAGATCGACATGGGCGACATGGTTCGCCTATAGGTTCTAGGGATGCGTTTAAAATCAAGAGCTGGGACTTTGGCGGCTAGGGCTACATTTAGGGGCGAAGCTATGAGTGCCGGATCTTTTTTGATGGCTGATAGGCCAAGAGTTAAATTTTGCCAAAGCGTGGGTAGTCCTTCGCCATAGGGCGATACGCAGCCAGCGCCTGTGATCACAACTCTTTTTTTGCACATTGGCGAAAATCCTTGAGCACAACATCGTGGCCAA
>JAFSZE010000187.1 GCA_017455745.1 Desulfovibrionaceae bacterium
TAATATCTAATATCTATGTCTAGTTTTAAATTAGTGTTTATATTCCAGTGTATATCTAATAAAAACAATTATTTAAGTGAATCCAAATAACTGTTTGCATCTAAGAGCGTTCCTAAATCATTAGGATTATCTAAAGTTATCCGTGCAATCCAACCATCCTCGTAACATTTAATATTAGCAAGCGTCGGTGTATCTTCAAGATCATTATTAACAGCTTCTATGGTACCAGATAAAGGCATATAGAGAGCATTGACAGATTTTAATGATTCCACAGTTCCAAATTGAACATGGGTATCGAAATGGGCCCCAACCTCTGGTAATTCAATATAGGATATTTCACCAAGCTGATCTTGAGCAAAATCACTTATGCCAATAAGATAACTATTTTCAGAGGCTTTGATCCAAATATGTTCATCTGTATATTTATAATCCGCAGGCAATATAAGTTGGTCTTTGGTTTTCATACTATTTACCTACTAAATAATCCTAGTTAATTTTTTGCAACGTCCTAGTTGCTGCCTCAAAAAATCCTTCAGCAAGAGTTGGATGTGCGTGAATAGTTGTGACAACATCCTCGAGCTTAAGCTTATTCTTAATGGCCAAAGCAGCTTCGGCCACAATATCCGAAGCATGAGCACCCACAATATGTGCTCCAAGAATCTCATGGGTGGTAGCATCAGCAACAATTTTGAAAAAGCCTGGTAAGGCAGCCATGGCTTGGGCTTTACCTAGTTCACGCATAAGACTTGTGCCGCTAACTACAGAATAGCCCTGCTTTAAAGCTTCTTCTTCGCTTAAACCAACCTCACCGATTTCGGGATCAGTAAAGATGGCTGAAGGTATGATTTTATAATCAATGCTCGCCGGTTTGCCGCACAAGTGATTAACAATGGCTAACCCTTCGGCTGCAGCTACATGGGCAAGCATCACATGACTTGGCCCCAAGATATCGCCAGCAGCAAAGATTTGGGGCACATTGGTCATAAATTGACTATCAACGGGAATCCAGCCTCGCTTATCGACTTCCACCCCAACCGTATCCAACCCCAAGCCTGAAGTTGTGGGAACGCGGCCCACAGTCACAAGCAACATATCTCCGCTTATGGGTGTTTCTTCGTCATCTACGGCTGGATTTTTGGTGAAGGGCGATTTGGCCACTACTCCATGCACTTTCTGATCGATAATCTTAGTATCTTTGACGGTTTTACCAAGAACTAGACGAATCTTTTGTTTGCGCAATTCACGTGCAAGCAAGGTGCTCACCTCACCATCCACCGATGGCAGAGGTAAAAGACGATCCTGACCTTCAACGATGGTTACATTGCTGCCAAAAGAGCGGTAGATGCAGGCTAGCTCACATCCAATGACCCCACCACCAACAATGATTAGATCTTCGGGAATACGGGTTAGATTTAAGGCATCATCGCTGGAGCAGATAAACTCATGATCGAAGGTCAAACCTGGCAATTGAAGAACTTGCGAGCCTGTGGCAATAATTATGGCGTCAGCTGCCACTGTTTCTTCAGAACCTGCACCTTGAACCTTAACGCAAGGCGCTCCCTGACTATCTTTGGCCAAGGAAGCTTGCCCTTGAAGATGAGTAATTTTTTGGGCAGCAAAACTTTTGCTCAAACCTTCGCGCAAGGTGTTAATGACTGTATTTTTGCGCTGGCGCAAACGCTCAAGATTTACGACGCCTTTGGCTTCGGCATCAATCCCCAGAGATGCTAAACGCGGAAGAAGCGCCATGGCATCGGCACTAGTGCGCAAGGTCTTAGTTGGAATACAGCCCCAATTTAAGCAGGTGCCACCGAGATTAGCCCGTTCAACTACGGTTACGTCCATGCCCTCTTGGGCCGCAGCGAAGGCTGCAGTATAGCCTGCAGGTCCGCCTCCAATGATACATAAGCGCATGCGACCTCCTAATCGTCAGGACAAACCATAGTCAGATTGTAGGTTACGGGAAACGCAGCTTCGAGACTCGCTGAAATGAGACAGCCATTACGCATGACTTTTTTCACCCGTTCAAACAAATCTTCATAATCCGCATCCATATGCACGGCCACATCTAAATTAATCCCCAAGATACGACTGCGCCCCTTATCATCATTGCCCGCGGTCACCTGCGCTTGCGCTTCGATCCGTTCATAGTTGATGGCACGAGTTTCTAGGGCCTTAGAAAGTGCGGCCACATAACAATACAAAACAGCGGATCCCAAAAGCTTCTTGGCTGTTCCACCACGCTCGTTTTCCGGAATAAGCTCATTGTCGATATGAAAATTTGGAATGGCTTGACTTTTGGTCTCAAAATCAACAACAGCCCCACGACGCACCAGACTAACAGACGTTACCTGATTCTCGGACATGACACGCTCCTTGCGCTAAAAGAATCGCGCTTATCTTGCATTTTTCATACCACATAAGCCTACGCGCTCACGACTGGCACTTATGGCATAGTTTCTGCTCTTTAGCATTAAGCTGGAGAGAGTTTGCTTAAGGCTACTGGCCTCGAGTCTAGCCTTTTTACGCCCCGAAATAGCCATAAGTCTGCTAGTTCTAGTTCCGCCTTCCGTTCATTCTCTCCCTGCGCTTACACAAATTGTCATAAATAGCGACATAAATGTCGTGGTTAGACGTGCATTTTGATCCCCGGGAGATTTATGGATATCCGACAAACTGAAGCAGAGAATCTGCGTGTTCAGGCACGCTTAGAAAAGCTCTTAAATCGTCTGCCATGCTTAGTTTATCGCTGCAAACTCGAATATGAACCTAAAGATGGATTTCTGCCAAACTTCAGCTATCGACTTGAGTATGTGAGTGCCGGCAGTGAGCAATTGCTCGGTATTCCACCTAGTGACATGGTCAACAAACGCTGGAATACAGTTGAACGCATGACCATACATCATGACCTTGAACGAACGCGCAAACAAATCTACGACAAAATTGTCGCTCATGAGCCCTGGCAGGTAATGTATCGCTTAATTCTGCCCGATGGCACAGTGAAATGGGTTTGGGATCAAGGCGAGGCACTCTACGATGAGGCTAATCAGCCGCTCTATGTGGAAGGGATCATGCTGGATGTGAGTGAGCAGAAATTTTTGGAGCTCTCCCTCCAAGAAGAAAACTTGCAGCTCAAATCAAATTTAGAAAATGCGGATCGACTAGGTCCCATTGTGGGCAAAAGTGCGGCCATGCGCACTGTCTATGCCAGAATCATGAAAGCCGCTGAAACTGAGGCCAATGTGCTGCTCTACGGCGAGACTGGCTGCGGCAAAGATGTTGTGGCCCGCACCATCCACCAATATAGCGCTCGCAAAGGCAACTATGTGGCTGTAAATTGCGGTGCCATTCCGGAAAACCTCTTGGAGAGCGAATTTTTTGGCTTCAGTAAAGGTGCCTTTACCGGAGCGACCACAAACAAAGAAGGCTTTTTGGCCGCTGCCAACAATGGCACCCTCTTTTTGGATGAAATTGGCGAGCTGCCCTTAAATTTACAGGTCAAACTCCTCCGCGTTCTTGAAACAAAAACCTACACACCTCTTGGTTCAAATCTCACCAAGCATTCCCAATTTCGTTTGATAGCCGCCACCAACCGCGATTTAGCTGCCTTGGTCCGTGAAGGCAAAGCCAGAGCCGATTTTTACTATCGCATCAA
>JAFSZE010000188.1 GCA_017455745.1 Desulfovibrionaceae bacterium
ATTTTTACCTTAATTTTATCTTATTATGACCATAAATCTTAACCATATCCACGTTTCAAAAATATTAATCAATCTAACAGTTAACATAATACTTGCAAAAATTTTGCCATTAAAAAATAATCCAATCTAAATCATCTATAATTATAGCTTCTTATTTTTCTTGCTAGCAATTTAAATCATTTTAAATATCTCAATATAGACTAATTTATCTGTATTTTGACAGTTTTTATCCGCTACATCTTTTAAATATAATCAATTTATCTTTTATTATTCCCCATTCTCTTTCCAATTACGATCAAAAATTTTGATTCAAATATTCATTTAAATCGCATTTATCTAAAATAATGGCTAAAAAAGCACTTGGGCAAATTTTTCCTTGACAGAACGGCCAATCTAAACTAAATCTAATGAGCTAATCGTCTTGGCCCACGGTTATTTTTTTTCAACTTTTTTGTTGTGGGTTTATGAAGATTAACTTTTTGGGCTAGATTAAACTTGATGTGCCTAGCTCAAAATCGCCTTACGGCATATAAGGTCAGGTTGAGCTTGACCTTTTTCTCCAGATCTAATCTGGATTTGACATTCGCAGGCGTTGCCAAATGCCGGAATTGTCATGCCGTTCCAGCCCATTTAAGGATCCCATGCCTTGTGCATACCCTGGGCTGTAAGGTTGGGCTTTGCCCCGAAGTTTGGTGACTCTGCGCCTCCTCGCATCCCCTCTGACCGAGCAATCTTGATTGTCAGCAGGAAGTTTCTTTTCTGCTGCCTTAAGATCCCGTCTTTGTTTGCGTACGCAGATTCTAGGCTCTTTTGTGCGCCAAACTTCCCCCCTCTTTTTCCCATTTATTTAGTGTAGTTAGTTTAGTTTAGTCTAGTTTAGTTATTTTTGTGCTATAAGAGTTTTTGTTCTTGATTTTTTGTGCTTTACGCTCTCTTTTTTGATTTCTGGCTTTTATTTTAGGTCGTGTAAGATTCAAGCAAAATCAAGCGAAATAAAGCCCAAAAGTTCTCTTGATCATCTAATATTAGTTATTTCTATAAGCATTTAAGGCAACATTCCCCATATAGTGCCGTGAGCTTTAGTAGCATAACCTCTTGCAATCAAACGAAAGGTTTTTAGGTCTATCTTTAAGCATTTTAGCTTTTGGATACTTGCTTTTAGATATTAGCCTTTAGATATTTGATTGTACGCTACTGACATCGCCCGGTCGCCTTGTTTTTTTGTAAACGGAGTAGGCATAATGACAACAGTTGGCAGCGATCGTATTCGCATTAAACTTCGGGCCTATGACTACCGGATTCTTGATAAAGCAGTTGGCGAAATCGTTGATACTGCTCGGAATACCGGAGCCGGTGTGGCAGGCCCCATTCCATTGCCCACCAATATTCATAAATATACTATTCAGCGTTCTGTGCATGTGGACAAAAAATCTCGCGAACAGTTCGAGATGCGGATACACAAGCGTCTGATGGATATCTTGGAACCCACCCAGCAGACCGTTGATGCCCTTGGAAAACTTTCCTTGCCCGCCGGTGTGGATGTGGAAATTAAGCTTTAGTGAGGGAAATCATGGCTGAAAAAATGGGTATTTTAGGCCGCAAACTCGGCATGACGCGCATCTTTGCCGGAGATGGTCAGGCTGTGGCTGTGACTGTCATTGAAGCAGGCCCTTGCGCGGTTACACAGATAAAAACTGTGGAAACCGATGGGTACAATGCGCTGCAAATTGGCTTTGAACTTGCCAAAGACAAGCATATCAATCGCCCCATGCGTGGCCATTTTTCCAAGTCAACCCGTGGATTGTTTCGCCACACCAAAGAAATTCGCTTTGTCGATGCGCCCACCCAGAATTTGGGGGATGAGTTGACAGTGAATATGTTTAAAGCCGGTGACACCATCAAAGTTACTGGTAAGAGCATCGGCAAAGGTTTTCAAGGTCGGATGCGGCGTTGGAATTTTGCTGGATCCAAGGATTCACATGGTTGCGAAAAGGTCCATCGTAACAACGGATCCATCGGTAACAACACCTTTCCAGGCCATGTCTTTAAAGGACGTAAGATGGCTGGTCACTGGGGCAACGAAACAGTGACTGAGCTGGGTTTGAAGGTTGTGAGCGTTCGTCTGGAAGACAACGTTATCTTGGTCAAAGGTTCGGTGCCTGGCCCCAAAAATGGTCTTGTCTTTGTGCGCCAGCAGTAGTTTGAAGGCAATAGGTGAAAAGATGGCTAGCGTAAAAGTATATGATCAGACTAAAGTGGAAACCGGGGAAATCGAGCTTGCTCCCGAAATTTTTCAGGTGGAAGTCAAACCTGAAATTTTGCATCTAGTTACCAGGGCGCAATTGGCTAAAAAAAGAGCCGGAACCCACATGGCTAAGACCCGTGCTTTTGTCTCTGGTGGCGGTTCCAAACCCTGGAAGCAGAAAGGTACAGGTAGGGCCAGATCTGGCTCCAATCGTTCTCCAGTCTGGCGGGGCGGTGCCATTGTTTTTGGCCCAACTCCTCGCAATTATGAATTTAAAGTCAATAGCAAGGTTCGGCAGTTGGCCTTGCGTATGGCGCTTTCTTCCAAGCTCTTTGATGACTGTTTGCTAGTTGTGAACACCATCAATTTGCCTGAAGCCAAGACCAAGCATTTTGACCAGGTTTGCCATAACTTGGAATTGACCGATGCTCTGTTTGTTCTGCCGGAAGAAGACGTTCTTTTGCAACGTTCTGCCAGAAACATTCCGAACATCAAGTTGATTACCTGCGAGCAGATCAGTGTACTTGAAGTCTTGAGGTACAAGAATCTCGTCTTGTTGGAAGGAAGCGTGGCCGCCTTAAACCAGCGTTTTGCCCCTAAGGAGGCTTAATTTTATGGAATTGAACTATGTCATCATTAGGCCTCTCGCGACCGAAAAATTAAGCTTCTTAAAGAGAATTACCAATTGCTACGGCTTTGAAGTCCATCCTGATGCCAATAAGATTGAGATCAAACGTGCCGTGGAAGCTCTTTTTGATGTGGTTGTTGAGAATGTTACGGTGACACGTAAGCGTCCTCGTGCCTTGAAACGTCAGGGCCGAGTTATTGGTAAAAAATCAGGCTCCAAAAAAGCCTATGTGAAGTTGGCTGCAGGCCATAATATTCCAGGCCTTGAGGGAGTGTAGACATGGCTGTACGCAAATTGAAACCCACATCTGCCGGTCGGCGTTTTCAGACCGTCTCTGATTTTGCCGAAATCACCCGGGGGACATCCGAAAAATCCTTGACTGTGGGCTTGCCTAAAAAAGCCGGGCGCAACAATGTTGGCCGGGTTACAAGTAGACGCAGAGGCGGTGGCGTCAAACGTCTTTACAGGATCATCGATTTTAAGCGCAACAAGGTCGGCATTCCGGCTAAAGTGGCGCATATTGAGTATGATCCCAACCGTACAGCGCGCATTGCTCTTTTGCACTATGTTGACGGTGAGAAGCGCTACATCTTGGCTCCGGTGGGCTTAAAGCAGGGTGATGTGGTCATGAGCGGTGTTGATTCCCGCACAGGCCAAGTAGCCGACATTAAGCCTGGCAATGCCTTGGAATTGGCCAAAATTCCTGTGGGTACTGTTCTGCACAATGTGGAGCTCTTTCCTGGCAAAGGTGGTCAGCTCTGCCGTTCAGCAGGTTCCTATGCTCAGTTGGTGGCCAAAGAAGGCAAATTGGCGCTGTTGCGTTTACCTTCAGGTGAAGTGCGTCGTGTCTTAGCTTCCTGCATGGCTACCGTTGGTCAGGTGGGCAATGTGCAGCATGAGACGATTTCTTTGGGCAAAGCCGGTCGTAACCGTTGGCTCGGTCGCAGACCTAAGGTTAGAGGCGTAGCCATGAACCCCATCGATCACCCCTTAGGTGGTGGTGAAGGTCGTAGTTCTGGTGGTCGTCATCCGGTATCACCTTGGGGTATGCCAGCCAAGGGCTTTAAGACGCGTGATCGCAATAAGGCCTCTTCGCGGATGATTATTAAACGCAGTGGTCAGAAGTAGGAGTACACGATGCCCAGATCGTTGAAGAAGGGCCCTTTTGTTGATGGGCACTTGATGAAAAAAGTTGATAATGCTGTTGCCACAGGTGACCGCCGCGTTGTGAAGACCTGGTCAAGACGCTCGACAATTTTGCCTGAGATGGTTGGCCTGACATTTGCGGTGCATAATGGCAAGAAATTTATTCCTGTCTTTGTTACTGAGAATATGGTTGGCCATAAGCTAGGCGAATTTTCTCCTACCAGAACTTTCCATGGCCATTCTGCAGACTCAAAGGCCAAAGCGGGCAAGAAGTAGGTAGATTATGGCAGAAGAACAAGTTACCTCAGTAAAAGTTACCGCTAAGTATCAACGGGTTGCCCCCAGAAAGATGCGCTTAGTGGCCCACAATGTGGTTGGGGCAGGATTAACCCGCGCCTTCGATGTTTTGAAGTTTATGCCGAACAAGTCGGCTGAGATTTTGTATAAAGTCTGCAGATCTGCTGCTGACTGTGCCAAAAATGTCCACAAGATGGACGTGGACACACTCTATGTGAAGGAAATTCTGGTTAACGAAGGTCCTTCTTGGAAGCGCTTTATGCCTAGAGCTCAAGGCCGTGCGACCAAAATCCATAAACGTACCAGTCACATAACCGTGATTTTAGGACAAGAGGATAATTAGGAAGGAAGTAATCTATGGGTCAGAAAGTTCATCCATACGGGTTTAGACTGGGGTACAACAAAAATTGGCAGTCGCGCTGGTTTAGCACCAAAGATTATCCGTCTTTTGTTTATGAAGACAGCCAAATTCGTGCCTACGTCAAAAAACGCCATTATCAAGCTGGGCTTTCCAGAATTGAGATTGAGCGGGCTGGCGGTAAGGTTCGTTTGATTTTGTCTACAGCTAGACCTGGTATTGTCATTGGCCGCAAAGGCGCTGAGATTGAGAAGTTGCGCCTTGATCTTGGCAAGGTCTTCCATCGTGAGTTTTCCATTGAGGTCAATGAGATCAGACGGCCTGAGGTCGATGCCCAACTAGTGGCCGAAAATATCGCTCAACAGCTTGAGCGTCGTGTGGCTTTTAGACGGGCCATGAAACGGACAGTCTCTCTAGCTCGCAAGTCCGGTGGAGAAGGTATCAAGGTCACCTGCGCCGGACGTTTGGCCGGAGCTGAAATCGCTAGAACTGAGTGGTACCGTGATGGTCGCGTGCCGCTACAGACTCTTCGGGCTGACATTGATTTTGGTTTTGCTGAAGCCCGTACTACCTACGGCGCCATCGGCATCAAGGTCTGGATTTACAAGGGTGAAATCCTTGACAAAGAGGTTGCACAATAATGCTTGCTCCCAAGAAAGTTAAATTTCGTAAGTGGCAAAAAGGCCGTTTACGTGGCTTGGCCACACGCGGTGCCACTTTGGCCTTTGGCGATATCGGATTGAAGGCCATTCAACATGGCCAATTATCGAGCGAGCAAATTGAGGCAGCCCGTATTGCCATGATGAGACATATTCGTCGTGGCGGTAAAGTTTGGATCCGCATCTTCCCCGATCGTCCGGTAACGGCTAAACCCCTAGAAACAAGACAAGGTTCCGGTAAAGGCGCTCCTGTTGGCTGGTGCGCACCGGTTAAGCCTGGCCGCATCCTTTATGAGATCCGTGGTGTTGATTTTGCTCTGGCCCGTGAGGCTTTGCGACTCGCGGCGCATAAGCTACCCATCAAGACTGTGGTAGTGCAGAAGGAGAGCGTCTAATGGCTGATAAAGATAAATTTCCTACAGTTAGTGATTTGCGGACCAATTCGCTGGAAGAACTTAAAGGTCTCCTCTCTAAGACTAGGACTGATTATGCTAATCTTAGGTTCCAGCATAAACTATCCAATCTGCAGAACGTCAAGCTTTTGTCAGCATCGAGAAAGCACATTGCCCAGATTTTGACTGTGATCAAAGAGAAAGAGCAGGAGATTTAACATGGCTGCCATTTTAGAAGGAAGAAAAGGCCGCGTTTTAACTGGATTTGTCATTAGCGACAAAAATGACAAAACCATAGTTGTGCGCGTTGAGACGCTTGTGAAACATCCTCTGCTCAAGAAATATGTGCGTCGGCGCAGCAAGTTTACGGCTCATGATCCCAACAATGAATGCGGTATTGGCGATAAAGTGAAGATCATGGAATATCGCCCCATGTCACGCAATAAACGTTGGCATCTTGTCTCTATTTTAGAAAAAGCTGTATAGGGAGTGAATATTCAGTCATATCTGATTTTCACAAATATCGATTCGGTTGAAGCCGCGCCCCTTTAAGGGGCGGTTTTACTTTAACCATGATTTTGGTTATTATGTACATAGTTGCAATCTAGAAGTACAAAGTTTGCTAAACATAAACTGAAAACACTTTCCGGCAGAGAGAACAGTTGTATATCTGATGTAAACCATTAGATAATTAAGACACTCACGGAAAAATTCAGAGCAA
>JAFSZE010000189.1 GCA_017455745.1 Desulfovibrionaceae bacterium
ATGTATTGCAGCACAAGCCTTCAATATAAATTGTTTTGATTTAAATTATCATGTATTTGAAATTAAGCAATTTAGAAATCATAATCGGCAAATAAATATTAGACAAACAGAACGTAAATATTATTTAGGCAAAGAACGTGTAGCAACAAATAGACGGCCAAGATTCGGACAAAAAGGTTTCGCTTTAAGTGATTGGTTCGATGAGCAAGTAAAATTATATGGATTAAAGACTGCTGAAAAATTACGTTCACAATTGACTGTCAAAAAAATATACGTCCTAAAAATGATCTTAAACGTTATTTGCCTGGAACTATATTTAAATATAATGGTAAGCGTTACGTTCAAAAAGGTATAGATTCAAAAAAAATATTTTAAAACTTTTGATTATGAAAAAAATATCTCAATAAAAAATTGTGAGATTTTATGTACCGGCAGGATGTTAATTTATATATAAAGCCTAAAGTCGAGGTAACTGAATGTTTACCATAGATGAACTTTTTATGATCCAACCCAAAACCCATTTTAAAATGCCCTACATCATTGCCGAAGCTGGAGTGAACCATGAAGGGAAGATGGACTTGGCCAAACGCTTAATCGATGAGGCCAAAGAAGGTGGGGCTGATGCCATCAAATTCCAGACCTATAAGGCTGGGACCCTAGCCTCCAAAGATTCCCCAGCTTATTGGGATACAACCATGGAGCCCACCAAAAGTCAGTATGAGCTCTTTAAAAAGCACGACAGCTTTTGGAAAAACGAATTCGAAGCTTTAAAAAAATACTGTGACACAGTTGGGATAGCCTTTTTATCCACACCGTTTGATCTAGAATCGGCCCGCTTTTTAAATGACCTGATGGATATCTTCAAAATATCTTCCTCAGATATTACCAATAAACCAGTCATCAAATATATCTGCGATTTTAAAAAACCGATCATTCTCTCAACCGGCGCTTCCAGTCTAGCGGAAATTGCTGAGGCTTGTCAGTGGATTGAAGAGAAAAAAAATCCCCTCTCCCTGCTCCACTGCGTTTTAAACTACCCAACCAAAGACGAAAATGCCAGATTGGGCATGATTGTAGCGCTCAGGCAATGCTTCCCAACTCATGTCATCGGCTATTCCGACCATACCTTACCCAATGATATGCATATTCTCAAAATTGCCACTTTGCTTGGCGCAGAAATCTTAGAAAAACACTTTACCTATGATAAGACCTTAACTGGCAATGATCACTACCATGCCATGGACAAAAATGACCTTAAGGCTTTCAAGCAGGATTTAGCGAACATCCTAGACTATATCGGCGAATTTAAAATTGAGTCTATACCTGAAGAAAATCCGGCTAGGCTGCATGCTAGACGCTCGCTAGTTGCAGCCAAAGATATTGGCCAAGGCTGCACAATTACCGCAGCTGATCTAACTTTTAAACGGCCAGCTCACGGCATTTCACCCAAATTTTTCGATGAGGTTGTGGGATTGAAGGCTAGACACGACATTAAAGAAGACACAGTTTTAACTTGGGCTGATTTTAGCTAGTATTTTTTATGCCTAACCATATCGCCAAAACTTTAATCTTAGGGCGCATACCCAAAGGAGCAGACCCTAAGACCACCTTGGCCGCTGGACCTTGGTGTTTTAGTGGGCGTGAAGCCGAATATCCAAATTTTGCCCAAACGTTCACCATGGCCAAAGAGCCCTTGGCAGCAGATGAGATGCTAGCTAAATCTGTACTCTTAGCTAAAACCCTAACTGCAAGCCTAATCCCCAAAATGGCCAAAAAACTTGCGCCCACGTCCCATCTGCCAGAAAGCTACTGGGAGGTTTTGCTCATCCCGTGGCTTGGGTTAATCTCAGAGCAGATCATTGAGCGCTGGCTTAGAATTTTGGCTTTGAAAGACTCTTTGGGCAGCGAATATCTGCGTATCCCCATAGTTGACGTTAAAAAATCACACTTTTCATTTGCTAGCGAAGCAGATTTAACCCTCAATGGTGCGCTAGGTCTAAATTTCAATCACTGGCTCTTCTCATATCTGCTAATAAACACAACTCTTCCATCTAACTGGGTTTTAGAGGAAGGACAAGCAATCATTCAAAAATTCCCCAGTAATGACAAAGAGGCTGGCCCAAAAAGCAGCGATTTAAAAAAATATCTCAAGCAGCTAGTCAAAAAATTCCTGCGCAAACTGCCAGTTCCCCACTTAAAAGGCTTAACCCTTGGCCAAAGCCTCTTATTTTCTCTGGCCCTAGCCCATAAAAGCTACGAGATAGATCAAAGCAAACTTCTGCAAAATTTAAGCCAAAACACTGAAGAATTAATTGCCTTAAAGCTTCCAGATATTTGGCCAATCCTTGAAATGAGTTTGCCCACCTCCATCAAAAATCTAAGCCACCCTAAAAAATTAGCTCAAACTAAAGCCCCACGTCTTCGTGTCGCCAGTGTCGAAGCCTATGAGGATGCCATCTATCGCCAAGATTTGGCCATATTTAGAGGTCAAGGCCACCGTTTAATTTTTATCCAGCATGGTGGCAATTATGGTCAAATCCGCTACGCCTGCCTAACCGAGATGTTTGAGTATACCCAACAGGCTTTTATCACTTGGGGCTGGTCTGAGCAGGCGGGAATAAATGGCCATTTTATCCCCCTGCCCTATCCGCAGCTAGCCAAAATTCGCCATGGCTGGAAGGGAGAAAAGAGCCAGACAATACTTTTTGTGGGCACAGAAATGCCACTCTTTGGCTATAGACTCGACTCCCACCCAACGCCTCTGCAAGTGGTTAGCTATCGCGAGGCTAAGGTTAGATTTTTAGCCACCCTGCCAGATGATCTTAGAAATTGCCTTTTGTATCGTCCCTATTTTGATGTCCCAGGTTGCCTAGAAGACTATAGCTTTATCAAGCAGCATTTCCCACAAATCAAGCGCTGTGTAGGAGATTTAAAAGAGCATTTTCTTAACACACATCTCTTAATCCTCGACCACCATGGTACAACCCTCCTTGAAGCCATGGCCGCCAATGTCCCTGTGATCTGCTATTGGAATCGAGACCATTGGCCTTTAAATTCCGCAACCCAAGATTTATTTGACAAATTTAAAAATCTTGGCATCTATCATGAAACTGCGGAAGATGCAGCTCGATTTGTTAGCCATATCTGGCCCAATCTGGTTAGTTTTTGGCAAAGCCAAGAAGTTCAAGAAGCTAGATCTGCTTTTTGTCAAAAATTTGCCAGAATCCAAGAAAACAATGAAAATCCACTCTGGGTGGCAACTTTAAAAAAATTATGAATGCCTTAGCTTTCGCAACATCTATTGTGCTAACTTTGCTTTTAATGGAACCTGCTTGGGCGGCTCCCAAGGTTGACCTGAAAAAAAATGAACCCAAAGTCGAAGAAGTAGCTTTGGAGCCCAGTCAAGTCCTGCAAAAGGTTCAAGAATTAATTGATAATAAAGATTATGGCGAAGCTGCTAAGCTGCTCAAACCCTTGGCCAACAAAGAAAATCCTGAAGCCATGTACGTGCTAGGCTATCTCTACCAGGAAGGCCAAGGTGTTAAACAAAGTCCTAGGGCTGCAGCTGAATTTTTTCGCAAAGCTGCTCTCAAAGGTGATGTTCGAGCCCAAACTGCTTGGGGCAAATGCTTAGCCCAAGGCTTAGGCACTAAACGTAACTATCGCGAAGCCGCCAACTGGTTTTTAAAATCTGCTGAACAGGGCATCGCCATGGCCCAATATAATCTGGGCTACCTTTATGCTCATGGTCGCGGCGTAGCCAAAGATGAAAAAGCAGCCATTGACTGGTTCACCAAAGCTGCCAACCAAGGTTTAGCTGATGCCCAATATTCGCTAGCCTGGATCTATCTCAACACCAAAAGCGAATTGCAAAGCGACACCCAAGCTTGCCATTGGCTAGAAAAGGCCGCAGAACAGGAGCACTTAAAGGCCCAAAACAATCTGGGCTATATGTATGCCGAGGGCAAAGGCTATCCTGTGCAGCCAGAAAAAGCCCTTTACTGGTACACACGGGCTGCTGAACAAGGCTATGCCATTGCCCAATACAATCTTGGCGTCATGTATGAACAAGGACGCGGCATTGCCCAAGACTATGATCGGGCTGTGGAATGGTACAGACGGGCTGCCGAACAAAATGAGCCTGCTGCCCAATACTGTCTAGGAGTTATGTACGATCAAGGCACAGGTGTTGCTGCCAATCACCAAGAAGCCGTGCGTTGGTACCGCTTGGCTGCTCAAAATGGCGATCGCGATGCTAGACGCGAGTTGCGCAATATTGAACGCACCAAACCCAAAATTGAGGCAATCCCCCCAAGCGAACGTACGCAACCTAAGAAGAACGTAAAAAAAGAGCCCAAAGGTAGCAAAAAAGCTCCCAATGAGAAACGCAAAAAATCCAATGAGGTTTAGGCAAAAACGTATCTAAAAAAGCTTTTTTTCGTAGAACACAAGCTTTTTCTCTTGGATCGCTTTTTTCTTAAGGCACAAAATTTTTCTCTTAGATTGCAATTTTGCTTAAAGCTCAAGATTTTTTCTTAGATCCAAAACAAGAGCAAAAATATGTTCAAATTGTGTGTTAAAAAAATCCTTATTGCTGATGAAATTCCTTGATCTGAAAAAGGTAATTGTGTCGCTTTGTTAGAGTATTCGCAAGATATTTATTTACATTTATTTACTTTTATTATCTTTAGCTTCTGAGCCTGCTTTATCTTTATACTCTACTTCTGCTTCTGATTCTGCTTTATTTTTTAAGTTTTAACTTAATATTGATATGACATAAGCATTAACAATACTATTTTATAGACTTTTTTATCAGCTAAAAAGCTAGCATCTTTAATAGTTAAAAAAAGACTCTTAGTTTAAAAAGCTAAGAGTCTTTTTGTTGAAAATAATTAATGCTTAATCAAGTATGAACGTATATTATATGTCTGTATAAAACAGGATAATTTTTTCTTCCTTTTAAATTCTTAATACATAATGAATATTTTGAAATAAGAATGTTCACATAATACATATGTTAAGCCCGGATAATTCTTGACACAACCTAAAAACATATGTATCGAATCTAGGCAGAAAAGTTTGTTAACATCTATCCGGTCATTTAGAATGCTTTGTCTGCAAAATATCATCCCAATCAATATGCGAATAAGAACCACCTTTTATCAACAATTTCTTGCCTTGAAAAGCAATTCCATAGACATAAATATTATTAACTGGTATGCCACGAGAAATTAAATCACTGGTATAACGCTTTTCATAAATTTGCTTTAAGGCATAAGCACACGTAGAGTTTAAGTTAGCTTCTTGCTCAGGATCCAAGATCTTAAATTCCATAATTAGAGCGTGATTCTTAATTCGTTTTGGAACGAAGCAGACATCATAGCGTCCATAGCCACTTTGACGGTTTGATAGAATTTCATATTGATCTTGCAAATCCATGGTTAGACCTAAAACAAAGGCATGATAAAAACATTCGGCCTGATTCTTAGCAAGATCGTAAAAACTAAATGTATGCTCTGCAATATCACTTAGTGTTTGATTCATCCCGCTAAGATCATTAATCAAAAGGTATTCACAAAATTTATTTTTATTAACGCGAGGAGAATTGAACCATTCTGATATAAGTTCGTCAAAAATGAGCCGAACTTCTTGGTTAGTAATAGTTAGCTCATATTCAGAAGTTATAAAATTAACTTTTAATGGCTTCAGATAACCTGAAGACATTAAAAGGCTCCAAATTGCACCTTCTTTGCTGTACAATTGTGAAAAAACAACTTGCTCATCCAGTTTTGCTTGAATTGATTTACCTTCTAGCAAATCTTTAGTTTGTTCCTTGATTACAGAATTTGATTGTAAAATAAGTTTTCTAACTAGATAATTGGAGCTTGTGTTAACCCAATACGGCTTTATTTGTTTATGCTTAAGATAAGATATAATTGATAATGGATTATAAATCGATTTTTTGTTACCAAAAATAAAACCATCATACCATTTTTTAACTTCATCCTTTTCAGTTAATCCGTATTCATCAATTGCAGCAAAAACCTCATTTTCAGTAAAGCCAAAACAATCATCATAAAGTTCAGTTGTGATGCTAGCGACTTCTAGATTATTCAGATCAGAGAAAATTGATTCTTTGGCAACTCTAGTTATTCCTGTGATGATAGCGCGTTCCATATAGGGATTAGTCTTAAAAGTTGCGTTGAAAAATCCCCGCATGAAGCTGACAAGTTCATCCCAATAGCCGTTTAACCAAGCGTCTTGCAGAGGAGTATCATATTCATCTAAAAGGATAATCGGCTTTATTTTGTGCTGAACTGTCAGAAATTTGCAAAGATAATGAAGAGAATCTTGGGCTGTAGTATCTGGCATAAATGGATGCACAGATGTAAATATCTCTTTTCCTGCTTCAGAAATTGCATTTAGATCAATATAAGGAGTAAATGAATCATAAATACTCGCCAATGATACTTTTATCCTTGAAATTGTTTTTTCATAGGTAGTATTATTAAATTGGCCAAAAGAAAGAAATATAACTGGTATTTTCCCTTGTAAATTGCGAAATTGCTCATCTTTCCAGATTTCAAGATTTTCAAAAAGATCAGAGCGATTGGCAAATTCTGGTGAAAAGAAAGTATTAACCGTGTCGAGCATGAGTGTTTTGCCAAAACGACGGGGACGAGTAATTAAGGTTACATCATCTTGACCATCCCACCAGTCTTTAATGAACTTCGTCTTGTCAACATAAAAACAGTTATTTTGAATTAGCTCAGAAAAATTTTGTATACCTGCGGCAATTTGACTAGGCATATATG
>JAFSZE010000190.1 GCA_017455745.1 Desulfovibrionaceae bacterium
CATTCAGGTGGGTGCCAATCCAAATCGAGAAAGCCTCATAAAATCGACATTTTAGATTATATGTAGAAACTTTTTATACATTTTCTGGTCGGCAAAGGCGCAGAAAATCAACCTCCTTTTGCCCCCACCTGAATGGTTACCTCCTGCCATTTGATAATGTTTAATAATTTTATTTATAGGGCAATCACATTTAATGACTCTGTCATTTTAACATATAGACTATTCGCTTAATTTCTATGTCTACTGAAATTTTAGACGACTATAATGACCGCAAACCCTTTGATAGTCGTATTCATCTGATTTTGGCCCAAAAAGAACCAGTTATTCTCTTGACCATCATTGATACTCAAGGATCTGTGGCCAGAAAAGCCGGCACTAGAGCCATATATACGGCTGTCGGCCTTGAAGGAACTGTTGGGGGCGGCTTGTTTGAGGCTAGACTTTTGGAGGAAGCAGCCATGTGTCTAGCTGAAGGTTCGAGCCGTCTTTTCGCCTATGCTGGTCATGATGATGCCGGACGCGGTCACAGGACTGCTCTGTGCGAATTATTAAATCCTAATTTGGCGAGTCTTTTTTTCTTAGCCTCTGCGACCATCAAGGATAATCAGCGCGGAGCCTGGCTCCTTGATCTAACAGATCCTGAAGAGCCCAAACGCAGCTTAATCTTAGAAGATGAACCTCTCGAATTCACGACCGACTGGAATAAACTTCTTGAAAGAAATTTAGTCACGGTCAATGGCCAACTTTTAGCAAACCTCCTCCAAAGAGCAGGCGGAAAAGCCCAACAAATCAAAGATGGTTCAAGACTTCTCTATGTAGAGCCATTAAAGATTCCAGCCATACTGCTTATTTTGGGTGGAGGTCATGTGGCCTTAACCACAGCTGAATTAGCTAGCAAAACTGGCTTTTGCGTGGATCTCATTGACTCTCGGATCGAAATGGCCGACAAAAGCCGCTTTCCTATGGCCAATGAGGTAATCCATCTGCCTGATTACGCCAATATTCTCCAAAACTATCCCATAACCCAGCAGCATTATGTAGTAATTATGACCCACGATCATGATTCTGACCTAAACTGCTTAAGTCAAATGCTGCAAAGTAAAGCTGCCTACATTGGTATGCTTGGGGGATCTTTCAAGCGTCAAGCCATTTTTTCTGCTCTACGTGAGCAAGGTATTCCAGATACAGAATTGGCCTGTATACATACTCCGGTTGGTTTAAATATAGGTGCTGAAACACCTGAAGAAATCGCTGTATCTATAGTTGCTGAACTTGTGGCCGCAAAATCAGGCACTTTAGGTCAATTGCGCTAAATAGCAGAGCATATGCATGAAGAAGAAATACATCTAAAACTTATCGGATTTGAGTAGATTCTACTTGATTTTGATGAAATTAAATAATGTTTGCAGTTTTTAATTGCATGGCAATGTATGCCATTGTATTTTGACGATTAACTTAGGAGCTGTCCGGAAATAATCTGCAAAACTCTAAAAAATTAAATCCAGAAGTGTCGCTCTGTGCTTTTTTTCTTCTAGGAAACGATAACTTATTTATAGACAGACACTTACTTTAAACCGTATCAGATCTAATTAATTATCATTTAGTCTAATTAAGTCTAATTTGTGCAGTTTAATATAATTGAATTGAATAAAATTGATTCTACTTAATTTGACGCTACACATTTAAATTATCGTAAAGTGAAGTTGATTAATTAAGTATATTGTATAAAAATAACTAGTGATTTATTACCTACTATGTCTCTTAGTATTATAGCTATAGTATTTTTTAGGTAGATATTATATTTTTTCCTCAATTTTAATTTTTCTAGTTTAGACTTTTAAATAGTTATATACTATACAAGAGAAATAGCTATTATCTTTCTATATTCTCCTAGCAATCTTTTTATGGTGTATTTTAAAACTTGATTTGATTACGTTTGTTTATAATTAGCTGTACTCAAGTGCATATATCTAT
The DNA here is from genome assembly GCA_017455745.1 of Desulfovibrionaceae bacterium. Taxonomy (GTDB): domain Bacteria; phylum Desulfobacterota; class Desulfovibrionia; order Desulfovibrionales; family Desulfovibrionaceae; genus Desulfovibrio. The sequence goes on from JAFSZE010000190.1 coordinate 1,975, forward strand.
ATCTAAACATATCTGCAAATATATTTTTGAATATATTTGCAGATCTTCTTTTATCAATCATACATGTTAAAATTTTTAGCATGATATATTTAATTATATCTTCACAATATAAAAAAATCTTTATTAACTCCTGGCATTCCTAATCATAACGTATACATTTGCTATTCAAAATAACTTCTTAGCTTTGTTGCTCTTAATCATTTCATTTTTTATTTTATATCACTTCCATTATCGATTAAAATTTCTAATCTTCTTAAGTATAGGTAAATTTTTTTGCACGCTTTTTCATGTAGCAAAGATACTTTTTCGTAAGATTATCAATTCTTTTGCCTAGTATACGCACCATCTACCGAATAAATATAAGCTAAAAAGTGCCTTAACGTCAAAAATACAATCCTTGCGGCCTTGATAAAAATTTAACTACACCTAAAAACACCCCTGCTACTCTAGCTTTATACCCCCGCACGTTGACTTTTGGCAATCTCTTCTTTAGAAAAATCTTTCTTTGACCTTTTTGCGCAAAAAATTCGCAGACCGGTATCTGCACATCCTCTTAGCCTCACGGGACAAAAAATTTGCCGTAAGGCAGTGTTTTTTTGCGCCCCGCCCACAAGCAACCAAAAAACTCTCCGTCCTGTTGGTGCCAGGGCTAATTTTAGGAAATCGAGGAGGCAGCGTTCCGCCCCAATCTGGGTTTCCGCGCTGTAGTGATTAATGAAGTTATATGTTCCATTTTTGGCCTTATTCTTAGCCTCAACCTTCCTCTTGGTAGCCTGCCAAGAAAAAAAAGACGCCCAATCGCGCCCCAATATGGCTCCGCCTGTAGCCGTCCATGAAGTTAAAGCCCAAGATTTTCCTTGGCCCGCTGAATTTCAAGCTCAAGCCTCAGGATCAAGAGCAGTCGAAGTTAGAGCCAGGGTTCAAGCCATTATCGAAAAGCGTCTCTATGAGGAAGGCGACTACGTCAAAGAAGGCCAATTGCTCTTTCAGCTTGAGCGGGATCAATATGAAGCCCAGGTTCAGCAAGCTCAAGCTCAATACAACAATGCGGAACGTGAGTGGAAACGTGTCCAGCCTCTTTATGAAAAAAATGCTGTCTCACAAAAAGAACGTGACAATGCCCGTGCCAGCTATGACACATCTCGTGCTGCCTTACGTCTAGCCAAAATAAATTTGGATTACTGCCAAGTGGTCTCCCCAGTTTCCGGCTACAGCAGTAAAGAAAATTTCACAGTGGGCAACCTAGTTAGCAACAACTCACTTTTAACATATGTCAACCAAACCGATCCCATGCACATCGATTTTGCCATTGCCGCACCTGAAAGGATGCGCAGGCAACAGTTGGCTGCTGAAGGTAGGCTCATTTTCCCCAAAGATGGCAAATATAACGCCAGAATTCGTCTTCTTGATGGCAAGATGTACCCTGGTCAAGGATCTGTGACCTTTATCGACAGTCAAGTCCAAGCCACAACCGGTGTGATCAAAGCCCGTGCTGTTTTTGACAACAGCAAAGGTGCTATCATGCCAGGGCAATATGTGCGCATCTACATGGATGGTGATATCTTAAAGGATGCCATTCTCATCCCCCAGCAGTGTGTAACCATCACCCAAAAGGGCGCCATCGTCATGGGTGTTGATAAAGACAATGTGGTTTATCCTTTACCCATCAAAATCAGCGAAAGTATCGGCAAAAACTATCTGGTTGATGCAGGCTTAAAAGGTGGCGAGCGTTTAATTACTGAAGGTTTAATCAAGGCCAGACCTGGCAGCAAAGTCACCATCACACCCACCTTAGCCGAACAGCAGGCTGCTAAAGCCAAAAAAGATGCAGCTAAGGCTAATTCCGGCAAGTAGGTGATCGCATGGCAGCTTCCATTAAGCCTAATCTCTTTTTACGCCGACCGGTTCTCTCGGCAGTCATATCCATTCTCATCACTTTAGTTGGGGCCTTGGCTCTTAAAGCTTTACCCATTGCCCAGTATCCAGATCTGGTTCCACCCACAGTCAACATTCAGGTAACCTATCCTGGCGCCTCAGCCGAAACCATCGCTTCCACCGTCTTGGCCCCCCTCGAGGTCAACATCAACGGCGTTGAGGGTATGCTCTATATGGCCTCAACTGCGGCCTCTGGTTCTGGTTCAGGCTCCATCAACGTCTACTTTTCCCTGGCTACCGATCCCAACATGGCCTTGGTCAACGTCAACAACAAGGTCAATCTGGCTCAAACCTTGGTGCCAGAAACGGTTCGCCGTCAAGGTATCAGTGTCGTTAAGCGTTCGCCCTCCATGTTGCAGGCTTTCGCCTTTTTATCGCCAGACGGACGTTATAATGCTACCTACATCCACAACTGGATGAACATCAACGTAGTTGATGAATTAAAGCGTATTGACGGTGTTGGTGACTGTTCAGTATTTGGTTTCATGGATTATGCCATGCGCATTTGGCTTTATCCTGATAAAATGGCCAAATATAATCTCTCAGCCCAAGAGATAGCCAATGCCATCAACGAGCAGAGCTCCCAGTTTGCCCCAGGTCGTCTTGGTGACAATCCGGTAGTTTCAGGCACGGTCCTCTCCTGGCAGATCGATACTTTAGGTCGTCTTTTAACCCCTGAGCAATTTGGCGAAATCATTCTCCGTACTGGCGAAGATAGCGCTATGCTTAGATTAAAAGATGTGGCTAGGATTGAGCTTGGCGCCAAAGACTATTCAGTTAGTTCTACATATAATGGCAGTGTGGCCCGTATGGGGGCTGTGTACTTATTGCCCGGTGCTAATGCCATTGCCACAGGCAATAGGGTTCACAAACGTATGGCCGAAATCTGTGAAAATTTGCCTGACGGCATGAAGTATGAGTTGGTTGTTGACACCAACGACTTCGTGATGGAATCAATTATTGAGGTTATTCACACCTTATTTGAAGCCATCGGGCTAGTTTTCATCGTGGTCTTCGTCTTTTTACAGAACTGGCGAGCCACATTGATCCCCTGCATTGCCGTGCCAGTGTCTATCATTGGCACCTTTGCTGGTATGTACGCCTTGGGTTATTCCATTAATACCTTAACCCTTTTTGGTTTGGTTTTGGCCATCGGTATCGTGGTTGATGACGCCATCGTTGTGCTTGAAAACGTTGAGCGCATTATGACCAGTGAGCACTTGCCACCTAAAGAAGCCACAGCTAAAGCCATGAATGAGGTTACAGCCCCTGTTATTGCCATTGTGCTTGTGCTTTGTGCTGTGTTTGTGCCAGTTTCCTTCATGGGTGGCCTAGCTGGTCAGATGTACAAGCAATTCGCCATAACCATTTCGGTTTCGGTTGTGCTCTCTGGCATTGTGGCTTTAACACTAACCCCATCGCTCTGTATGCTTCTTTTAAAGCCTCATGAGCATGGGTATGTGCCGCCCAAACCTTTCTTAGCTTTCAACTACTTTTTCGTCAGCGTAACCCACGCCTATCTGCGGGCAGTGCGTTTTATCAAAGATTCAGCACTACGGACCATAATCCTTTTTGCTTTAATGATTGCAGCCATAGTTTGGCTCAACAAGAATATCCCTACAGGTTTAGTGCCCAACGAAGATCAGGGCTACACCATCGGCATGGGTATTCTACCTGACGGTGCATCCATTGAGCGCACTGAAAAGATGAGTGCTGTTGTCTCTGATTATCTTACCCATTTGCCAGGTGTCGCCGCTGCCGCCTGCATCAATGGCATAGATATCACAACCATCTCCGTCAAAAGCAATTATGTGACCTTCTTTACGACCTTGGATCCTTGGAGCAAGCGTAAAACTCCAGATCTAGCCGATACTGCCGTAACCGGCAAAGCCATGGCCTTAAATTTCATGCAGCCTGAAGCCGTTGTCTTAAACTTCTCGCCCCCACCCATTCAAGGCATGAGCACCACCGGCGGTTTTGAAGGTTATCTCCAGATGCGTGGCTCAGGCTCGCTCTATGATTTAGAAGATACGGCTAACCGCTTTATTGCTGAGGCCACAAGTAGAAACCCCGATGGCACACCCAAGTACCCTGCCATTGGTATGGTTAGAAACCTCTTTTCCACCACAGCACCGCAGCTCTATGCCAATTTGGATCGTGAACGCTGCAAGGCCATGGGCATCTCCATCACCGATGTTTTCTCAGCCATGGGGGCTACTTTCGGTCAAACCTATGTCAATGACTTCAATATGTTGGGTCGTACCTTCCAGGTCAGACTCCAAGCCGATCCCAGTTATCGTATGCTCGTTGACTCCCTCCATGACGTCTATGTGAAAACCAATCAGGGTGAAATGGTGCCCTTATCTGCTGTCATGAGCTTAGAACGTCGCACAGCTCCCCAAGTGGTTGAACGCTATAATGCCTTCCCAGCAGCCCATATCATGGGTACTCCCCAAGAGGGCTATGCCTCAGGTGACGCTCTAGATCAAATGGAAGCTGCGGCCAAGGCAGTTCTTTCCAGTGACTATAATTTGGGCTGGGTTGGTTCTTCCCTGCAAGAAAGAATGGCCGCAGCTGACACAACGATCATCTTTGTTTTAGCTCTGGTGATGGTCTTTTTGATCTTGGCTGCGCAATATGAATCTTGGAGTTTGCCTTTAGCAGTCTTGACTGCTGTGCCTTTTGGCGTTTTTGGAGCTTTGGCTGCTACGTGGATGCGTGACTTATCCAACGATGTTTATTTCCAGGTTGCTCTAGTTACCTTGATCGGACTCGCCTCCAAAAATGCCATCTTGATCGTGGAATTTGCTGTTGAATCATGGCGTGGCGGTCGCAGTTTGGATAGTGCAGCCATGCATGCTTCAAGATTGCGTTTTAGACCCATTGTTATGACATCACTGGCCTTCATTTTAGGCGTTGTGCCCTTAGCCATAAGCACAGGTGCTGGTGCCAACAGTCGTCATGCTATTGGTACAGCTGTTATCGGCGGAATGCTGGCAGCCACCTGTATTGCAACGCTCTTTGTGCCCTTCTTCTTTAAAACGATCATGCATCTCTCCTTAAAGCTGCAGGGCAAGAAAGATCCCAATGAGGGCAACAACATCTATGAAGAAGATACTTTGGAGGCCATGTAAATGAAGCCACAACAAGTATTTCTGGTCATTGGCCTAGCCATGATCCTGCTTGGCTGCTCACTAGCGCCTAAATATGAGCGGCCAGACTTTGATATGCCTAAAGCCTGGCGCACCATTGATATGGGCCAGGCGCCCTTAAACATCGACTGGTGGACGAGGTTCAATGATCCTGTATTGACAAGTCTAATCTTGGAGGCTTTGGCCAAAAATCAGGATCTAGCCACTTCCATGGCCAATATTCGTTCTTCTGCAGCCCAAGCTGGTGTTAGCTCATCGGCTCTCTTCCCCCAAGTAAATGCTCAAGGATCGGCTCAAGGTCAGCTAGTATCCAATCGCACAGCCAATGCTGCCTTTGATAATCCAGGTATGTCGCAGGAATTTACTGCCCATCAAGGCACCTTAAATGTCAGTTGGGAGTTGGATTTCTGGGGCAAGATCCGCAATCAATATACGGCTCTAACCCATGTGCTCATGAATACGGTCTTAAGTCATGAAGCCTTGCGGTTATCCATCGCCTCCCAAACAGCTCAAACCTATTTTGCCCTCTTAGCCTCTGATATGCAGCTTGAAACTGCCAGACGCACCTTAAAAACGCGCCAAAAAGCCCTCTCCATCTATACAAGTCGCTATGAACAAGGCGACATAACCGAACTTGACTGGCAAAGAGCTAGGGCTACTGTTGAAACAGCTCGAGCTCAAGTACATCAAAGCGCTCAGGCCGTTGATAGGGCTGAAGCTGGTTTGGCCGTACTTCTTGGCCGCTCACCAAGGGAGATCATTGAAAAAGCCATGCCTCGTGGCAAAAGCATTCGCCACTTGCCTGCTCCACCGTATCTTCCAGCAGGACTTCCCTCAGAACTTCTCTTACGTCGCCCAGATATTCGTGCTTCCGAATTCTTGATCATGGCTAACAATGCCAATATTGGTACAGCTAGAGCCCAATTTTTCCCATCAATCTCACTTACTGGTATGCTCGGTACAATGAGTGCGGCAGCCTACAATCTCTTTTCTGGACCTGCTGGGGCCTGGAGTTATGGCATTCAAGGATCTGTGCCTATTTTGGATTGGGGAAGAAACTGGTACAATTTAAAGGATGCTGAAGCCAGAAAAGAAGCCTCCATTGCCACTTACCGCAAAACTGTCCAGTCCGCTTTCCAAGATATTCGCAATGCCCTAACCCAACAGCGCGAATCTGAGCATGTGGTTAAAAGTATGGAAAGTCAGGTTAAAAGCTTAAGACGTGCAGTTGATATTGCCCAATTGCAGTATGATAATGGCTATACTGACTATCTGACCGTCTTAGATGCCGAAAGAGAGCTCTTCTCTGCAGAATTAAGCCTAGCCACAGCCCTGCAAAATAGATTAAATGCTGTTGTAAGCGTCTGTCAGGCTTTAGGTGGCGGCTGGAAAGAAAAAGGCGCAGAGCCGTCCTTCCCCATCATCGACACCAAAAAATTGGTGGAAAAAGAGACCTCTGTCTTGCAAACAACTGCCAAGAAAAATCCAACTCCTGCAACTGTCCCAACTCCCGTAAAGGCTAAGAAATAGATTAGCTTAGCTTAGAAATAGACTGGCTTAGAACAGATGCTTCTATGCATAAAGCAGGCATAAAGCAGATAAAACTTTGCATAAGAAGCAAGATTGATTAATTCTACAAATGATTACGATCGCAATCTTCCCCCTTAGGCTTTGATTGCGGTCGTAATTTTAAAAATTGGTGATTTGAAAAAAAATATAGTTAGAGCAGAACTTTTGATAGATCGAGAATATTTGGATAAAACGGGAATACGCACATTTTTTCTTTCTACTATCCCTTTAGGCTGAAAATGCCCGAATTTATATTTTAGATCGTTGATTATTTCATAAAATTATATATAGGCAGTTACATTTTATTTTAAATGCTAAAAAAATACTTTTCGTATTTTAAGAAAGTAAAGACAGTTTGCTGCATAGTATAAGCTTTAAGAACAAATTAACAAGCACTTTACCTTATTTAAACAGTCTACCTGCGCCTACGTGTTTTGTAAGAATTAGGGTATTGGGACGAAATTTGAAAATTCAAGACTTTCATGATTAGAAGCCATGTAAAAGAAAAATGTCTTTTTCTAGACAAAAAAAATGACGCGCAGCATGCTGTTTATACCTTTAAATTTTTAGAGTTTTATATATTCTTCTAGACAACTCACTAGCTGTAGCACATCCAAATTTAGTTGCCTTAAACCCATAGATTAACTATCTTGGCAAACTATTGGCAAAATCAAAAATCCGGTTAAAGATAACCCCTATCAACATCTCGAATCTTTAGCGTCAAAGTTGATGAGAGGTTATGGTAAATCTCAAAATCGGCCCCAAACGCACAAGATTTACCTAATTTTGTCTACCAACCCTGCCTCAGTGCTAGATAATCCATAATCACGATGTACTGTTTGCAGAAAAGGCGACTCCATGATAAGATTTTGTCGATGTAAAGCTTGCACACTCTTTTTCCTAATTTTCGCAAGCTACATTTTTTTGCTTTGCCAAGAAGGCATGGTGCTAGCCGCATCCCACAGTTCCAAAAGTCATAAATTCCAGCAGATAAACAAGCGTACCGCGACTTTTAAGACAAAATCGCAAAAAACCGCTCCAAAACTAAACGAACCCCGTAATACGTCCGTCAGAAATCATCCTACTCCGACTGCTCAATCGGAGTTAAAGAGTAAAAAACGACAACTGGCGACAACTCCCCGGCAGCGCATACAGACTCAAAACATAAAACATCAAAATCTTTCCCGGTCACAGTCTTTGACATCGAATAGAGCTCCTATCTCCAAAAGTAGTCAGAGACTGATCACGGGAAGCAAAAAAAGAAATGATCTGAAATCTCCAACAGATCGCCAACCTGAAAACCTACCTCGATCTTCTTGGTTCACAGGAAAGGCCAAACCTTGGCTATCTACTCGTCGTGGACTCACTGCCAAAAATCTGCAACAAAAAGCAGTCTTGGCATCGGACAAAGCTCAACCGATCAAGAAAAAAAAGCCCGCGTCAAGTCAAAAAGAATCTAATTTTTCAGATCAATTCGACATCTCTTATCAAAAGGGCACAAGTTCTTGGAGCTCTAACCCCTCAAGAACCAAGGATTCCGATGAATCCTTGGCCCTTCAGGGTGAGCATCACATCAAAGCTTTTACTAAATTGGACAGTTCTGACAATTTTGATATAAGTGCTGGTCCAGAATTAATTGTCAAAGAACGCAAGCAAAACACAGCTTTAAATAACACCAAAACCCAACCTGAATCTGAATTAGGGGTTGGGATGCATTTTTTGTATAATTTTTAATGCTAGTTTTAGGGCGCTTATTACGTTTTCAGCGTAATGTTGGCACAAATCAGCCAGCTATGCGCTAAAATAGACGGACATGCAGATATAACTGATTCTTTCTTTTCGTCACACTAGCCATTATAAATTTCCCTTTAAGCTTATTATTTTCTCTTTTACGCTGTTCGTATGCAACTATAGCAATTATTCCTTCATATTATTTCCGCTTGAAAAATATCAGATCGCATGAAAGTACTTGTTCTCGGTGGTGCAGGATATATCGGCAGTCATACCTGCAAATATTTGGCTACGCATGGACACGATGTCATAACTTATGACAATCTCTCCACTGGTCATTTGGAATTCGTTAAATGGGGACCATTTGTTTACGGTGATATTCGCGATTATGCCAATCTTAGGCAGGCTGTTCATAAGTACAATCCCGATGGTCTGATTCACTTTGCCGCTTCAGCCTATGTTTCCGAATCAGTAAGTAATCCTGGTCAATATTACGATAATAATGTTTTAGGCTCATTACGAGTCATGGAAGTCTTGCGTGACGAAGGCGTGCGACCTCTGGTTGTCTCAAGTTCGTGTGCAGTCTACGGTGTCCCGACAGAGAACTACATATCAGAGCGTCTACCCCTGAATCCCATCAATCCCTATGGTCGCACCAAGCTAATCATGGAATGGATGCTCCAAGACTTCGCTCATGCGCACCAAATTCCTTGGATGGCCTTGCGATACTTCAATGCCGCTGGCGCTGATCCTGAATGTGAGATTGGCGAATGGCATACGCCAGAAACCCATCTTATCCCCAATGTTCTAAATGCTATCCTAAATCCCGCCTCACCAGTCAATATCTTTGGAGATGATTATCCAACTTCTGATGGCACCTGTATTCGGGACTACATCCATGTTTTGGATTTGGCTAAAGCGCATTTTTTAGCTTTAGAGTATCTGTATAGCCAAAAGCCTGGCCTTGCCGTAAATCTTGGTACAGGTCAGGGCAAATCCATTCTAGACATTATTGCCACAGCCGAAGCAGTTACCGCCAAAAAAGTTCCGCATAAATTCTGCCCACGCCGCCCTTGTGATCCTAGCCAGTTAGTAGCATCTGCTGAGTTAGCGACCAAAATTCTAAATTGGATCCCAGAATATACTTCCATCGACAAAATTATAACTACCGCTTGGCAATGGGCTTGCCACAAATCTCACAATTGATCTCGAATCTTTAGATTATCTAAAAATTAACAAAACATCATTTGAATCCTAGTAAACTAGTACTTTCTATTTTATTATTCATTTTAACAGTACAATATATGTCGTTTACTATAGCATAATGTTTACACCACTCTATAGTGAACGACTTCTTTTTTTATCTTTATTTTCCAATTGATAATCTATCCTTTCCTTTCGCCTTCTTTCTAGGCGATACAATAATTGTAATAACGTCTTGGTAAAAATACTATCAAGTATTCAATCTTTTATCGATATCATATTTTTTGATCATTCCATCCATCTATCTCATCCATTGCGTAAATCGTAAAATATTTTTATCATGCTATTTGCTTGAGGCATAAAATAAAAATTCTCGTTACTGGCGGTGCTGGCTATATTGGCAGCCATACTTGTAAATATTTGGCTCAGCTTGGCCACACTGTTGTAACTTATGATAATCTATCTACCGGTCACCGTGAAATGGTCAAATGGGGCCCGTTTGAGCACGGCAATATTCGCGATCGCGCAAGATTACGCAATATAATACATAAATATAATCCTGATGGCTTGATTCACTTTGCCAGTTCTATATCCGTGGGTGAATCTGTCCAAAATCCTGGTTTATATTATGAGAATAATGTCTCAGGTTCTCGCTCAATCATGCAGGCATTGCAGGAAGAAGGTGTCAGACCATTAGTTGTATCTAGCTCCGCTGCAGTCTACGGTCTGCCAACAAAAACACCTATTACGGAAGAAGTCCAAACTGCACCTATAAATCCATATGGTAGAACTAAACTGATTATGGAATGGATGTTAGGCGATTTTGCGACTGCATATGATCTACCATGGGCAGCATTGCGCTATTTTAACGCTGCTGGCGCTGATCCAGATGGTGAAACAGGGGAATTA
>JAFSZE010000191.1 GCA_017455745.1 Desulfovibrionaceae bacterium
GTTCAATCTGAGCCAGAATCAAACTCTCCAGTTCAATATCTGTGCTAGATCCCTGTAAAAATACAGAAATCGAAAAAGCTCAAAGCTCTATTTCCACTCGCTATTCACTTGTCAAAGAACAAAAAGGTAATTATTTTTTCAACCCGTCGTGCTCAAAGCACTTGGTTGTTATGTGCTTTTTTTATCTTTTTGTCAAGCAGTTTTTTTATTCTCGCAAAATTGATTTTTGCTTTAAAAAAACTCTCTAAAAAGATACTCGCTTGAAGCGCAAGCACGGTCCAAAAGATAATCACATTCAAAAAAAAGTCAAGTATTAATTTTTTCTGCGACAAAAAGAATTTTTTAAGGCAAATCGGCCTTGAAGAAAAATCAATTTCTGTTCGCATTAAAGGACTTTTCATCTGGACGAGACATTTAATCGGACAAAGCACTTTTTGGTTTAGGGTGTCTAGTCACATTTAGATTTACCCATCTAAAACAAACTCAAGCCACTCTTGCAAAAAGCGCGAGGGCTAAAATAGCGCAGAGCGCCAAAAAGTCAAGAAAAAATTTCCCCAGAATCGAAAAATTTTTTTTCAATGCCTAAAAGCCCCGTATTCTCTCGATCTCACGCCTTGCCTTATACGCTCATGCCTACATCACACGCCTTGCCTTTATCTATTCTAGCATCTTTATTTCTAGCCTTGCCCGAATCTCCCATCTTGCCTTACACCCCAAACGCCTAGATCGCACGACTCCTAGGTCTCAAGTCTCATTATTTCCGCATGACATAAAATCTCTCCTAGCCTAGCTATCACAGCCTTGCCTTAAATCTCCCCGCAGTCGTGAGTTCCCATCTTGCCTTAACCGCTAAAAAACTCAGATCTTCCCATCTTATCTTAATCTCCTAACCACATTGATCTTCAGTCTTGCCTTAAGCACTCATACCAAGATCTCAACCCAAGCCTAGATCCTCACACACCTTTACTTCCCATCTTACATTAAATCTCACCCTAAATCTCGCAAAAGGCATGATCTTAAAAAGCCTTGTGTTAGGGCACAAAAAAAGCCTCCCAAAATCGGGAGGCTCTAAAATTTGGCCGCTGCATGACCTGCTCTAAGCCAAAGGGATTATTAATCAGCATAAACACGCAACTTGCTGCCAAGTCTTAAATTATGTTCATCCACATTGTTCCAGCGCTTCAGATCGTCCACGCTGACATGGTTGCGTCTTGCGATATTCCACAAATTGTCTTTTTCCTGGACAACGTAGAATTGAGCTTTCTTCTTCTGACCAAGCGTACCCATGGATCCACCTTCAGCTGGGGAGGCTGCGGCATAATGTCTAGAATTTTCTGGCTTGACTTGGTAACTTGGAATCTGCAAGACCTTGCCTGTGGGCAGGTGCGATGGATCTGTTATATGATTGACTCTAGCTAGTTCAACTGGGCTAACTCCATAGCGTCTAGCCACAGCATAGAGCGTTTCACTGCTTTTCAAGGTGTGGGTGCGGTTTTTATCGTGGCTGGCCTTAGCTTCTTGGCGCAAAGAAATGGATGCACCGCTTCTAAGTTTGGGAGAAGGTTCAAGCCTTGGTGAATGTGCGGCCACAACTTGGGTTTTGGCTGGCAAATAAACTAGCTCTCCAGTCTTAAGCGAGCAGCCAGGGTTTAGCTTGCGTAACTTATCGCCACTCACATGATAGTAACTGCCAAGTTTCTGCCAGGATTGGCCAGGGGCAGCAATGGTACAAACCTTCCAGCCCTCATAGTCACCTTTATGGTTCTTTTCGAGATATTCTTGGCCCTGTTTGGCTTTTTCCTTGGGCACATAAACATATGTCTTCTCAGCAACTGAAGTAATCTCGGCTTTGTGGTGGGTATTTAACTTACAGAAATCCCCCCAGCCCATATCGATAGCTTTGGAGAGCCTTTTAAGATCTGTTCCTGGTTTAGCCGTTAGACGTTCGATAACCACATCATTGGAACCATTGGTTTCAAAATTTAAGGCCCGTAAATTCCGCATAATCTTGGTTACAGCTATGAATCTGGGCACATATTGTTTGGTTTCCTCGCGCAGCTGCAACTCATAACTTAACGTCTCATTACGCTCACGTACTTCAAAAAAGTTCTTGGATCCCGATGCTGCCATGGCCCGCGACATTTTTCCTTCACCGGCATTATAGGCGGCTATGGCTGTGGGCCAATCCTTAAATCGTTTGTACAATTTACCTAAATATTCTGCAGCAGCCTCAGTTGATTCGTAAATATCCATCCTTTCATCCGTCCAACCATCTTGGTGCAACCCGTAGTGCTTGCCAGTACCAGGTACAAACTGCCAAGCTCCGGCAGCCCCAGCATGCGATTTGGCTGTTGGGCGATAACCACTTTCAACAATGGCTAAATAGGCCAAATCTTTGGGCAAGCCCTTTTGACCAAAAATTGCCCGCACATACGGTAAATATGGTTCGGACCGCTTGGCCGAAATCTGCATATGTTTGCGGCCTTCCCGCAAATAGTACCGATACTGTTTGGTCACATCCGACATGGCGGTGGAAGTAAGATTCTTGTCAATTTCACCGGTAGACTTTAAGCAAGCTACCTCTTGTTCGGTTAAAGCAGGCTCCTTCTCAATGGCGCCAGGCTCAAAAACTACACCTGTCTTCGCGTCCTGGCGACTACTTTTACCGGCACAACCAGTCAGGGCTAAGATTGCTATCAAGCAACATAACCACCCCAATTTTCGAAGGTACCAGCGAGACATTTGTAAAGCTCCTTAATCTTGCCATTCACAGACCTAGGCGCATCCTAAACCTAGTGTCTAAAACTCCATCCGACAATGTAAGGAAAAAACATGGCCGATGAACCAAGTCGCATTCTTCCAGGCTTAAAGCCTGTCATCGAAGCGCTTGAAACTATTCCTAAAAAAATCGATCAAGTTCTACTGCGCAAAGGCTTTGAAAACCGCGATACACGCTATATCCAAAGCCTCTGCCAGCAAAATGGAATCAAGCTAAGCCGCATCGACCCGCTTGTCCTAGATAAATTATGCAGACGGAAAGCCGATCTGCCACCAGCTGCCCACCAAGGTGTGGCGGCTAGGTTAAGCGCAATCGAGGTCGTTGACTTGAACGTCCTAGTCGCTGCGCTTGAGTCTGTTCCTTTGCCTCTAATTTTAGCGCTGGATCAAATTCAAGATCCAGGCAATCTCGGTACTCTGGCACGCACTCTATATACACTGGGTGGGTGCGGGCTGCTTGTGCCTCTCCATAACACTGCAGCACTTAGTATCGCTGCTGAACGCAGCGCTGCCGGAGCCCTTGAAAAACTGCCCGTGTGCCGCGTGGCCAATTTGGCTCACGCCCTTGATGATCTTGAAGAAATGGGTCTAACCATCTACGGCTCAACCCTCGACAAGACCAATTCGTTGGATGCCTTTACAACTGAATTTAACTTCCCCGCAGTCTTGGTTCTTGGCAATGAAGCCAAAGGACTTCGGCCTGGAGTAGCCAAACGCTGTCAGTTTAATATCTATATTCCGCAGGCAAGAGTCTTTGATTCTTTAAATGTCGCTCAAGCTGGTGCCATTCTCTTGGGAGTAGCCTGGGCACAAAGAAGGAAAAGTCTAGCCCAAAATTGCTAATAAACTCTTTGTCCAAGGCTTGCCCTAAAGATAAGCTTAAGTATTCCTTTAAGCCCGCTTGTATTTAGAAAAGAATGGCATTCTTTTTGCATTATATTTTGCGGTTCGCCATTTTTTCCTAAACAACAAAAAAAGCCTATCTCAACGAATGTAGAGCGGAATATTAGTAAAAAGCTCCCTTGTAAAGGTCATCATGCGTTCCATTAGCCAAGGTAAAGCTACAAGTAGCGCCACGAACATACTCACAACCTTAGGAATAAAGGTTAGTGTCATTTCTTGGATCTGCGTTGCAGCTTGGATAACACTGACAATGATACCAACAGCTAGGCCAACACCTAGCATTGGTAACGCCATCGTGAGTGCAAGTTCAATTGCCTGGCGGCCAAAACCAATGGCAAACTCAGGGGACATAAGAACCTCCAACCCACTCAATGTTAGAAAGAAGATAAAGTAAAACTTTAAGAAGTAGTTGAGACAATGAATTTAATTGTTTCAACTACTTTGACTTCAAGAAGGTTTTAAAATCTTAAAGTAATACGTTAAAAGTTTTTCTTCTATTTATCTTCTCAAGAACAAATTCTTTCTATCATAATAGTCTAACATTGAAAAGGTATTTTTTTCGTAAAAAAACCATAAATTTCTAAGGCCCAAATCACAGATGCGATTTGGGCCTTAGTTTATAAAATACAAAACTTTTTAAATTAAATTCTTTAGATAATTTCTTTTTACTCGTCAGAGCAAAAAACTGTTCACAAGGGAGCCGATTAAAAGATTCCAGCCATCAACCATAACAAAGAGAAGCAGTTTAAACGGCATAGCGACCATCATAGGCGGCAACATCATCATGCCCATGGCTAAAAGAACACTAGCTATAACCATGTCCATGATCAAAAATGGAATGTAGATCAAAAAGCCGATGGTAAAAGCTGTTTTAAGCTCGCTAATCACATAGGCCGCAGCCAAGAGAATGGTCGGTCCTTCATCTCTATTTTAAGGCGCTTCCATTTGAGAAATGGCGTAGAAGACCGAGAGATCTTTTTCACGGGTATGTTTAAACATGAAGGTGCGGATGGGCTGCTGAGCACGATCCAAAGCAACTTTGTAATCGATCTGCTCATGTAAATATGGCTGCAGAGCTTTATCATTGATCTCTTGGCCCACCGGAAACATGATCACCACCGTCATAAAAATGGCTAAACTAGCCAAAACCTGCGTCGGTGGCAGCTGCTGCACACCCATTGCCTGCCGCAAAAAGCTAAAGACAATGATAATGCGGGTAAAACTGGTAATGGTTAGTACAATGGACGGTGCCACAGATAAGACTGTTAAAACAAACAGAATTTCTAAAAGCACCGAAACTTTTTCAGGCTCGGGTCTATTGCCAGATAGACTTAGCTGTAAGCCAGGCAGGGAAATGTCTGGGGCGGCAAATGCTAGAATAGGCCAGACTAAGAAGCCACAAAGAATAAGCAAAAAAAAGAAACTTTGCTTTTTAGGAATCTTTAGGCTCATTAGCTTTGGCCATAAGCTCTTCAAAGTTAGCCTTGCCATCGTCAACACTCTCCCAGGTCAAAAGAGAAATCTGCTGGTCTGTCACGCCAAGCAATAACCGTTTCTGCAAAAAACGTACCACCATTAGCCCTTTGCGGGGCCCAATTGGTAGCTGGGCCTCTAGCTGCAAAGCATCTTTGGGTAGGTTCGATGGTCTTGGCAAAAAATTAAAGCGACCGTAGCGTTTTAAAATGCGCACCCCAAACCAGAGCAAGGCCAAAATCAAAAACAATAAGCCTAGCCCCTGAAAATAGCTGGTCATGGAATAGTTGGGCACATAAACAGAATCAGGTGTGCTTGGTTTACCTATGCTTTGCGTCAAACCATCCTTGGCAGTACTCTTTTGAGCTAGGTCTTGCGCAAGTTCATTTATGCCAAATTGCGCCTTAGTAACCTTCTCTGGAACAGAGGCAAGTTTATCTTGAACCGGCAGATCTTTATTAAGGTCAGATACAACCGGATCTTGGACCATAGGCTTGCTTTTGGCATCAAGTTTAGTTTGCTCAGCCAAGTTGTTTAACCCTTTCCACGGGACTTATAATATCTGTTAATCTTACGCCAAATTTTTCGTTGATCACAACCGCTTCACCTCGAGCCACAAGCTTGCCATTGACGTAAAGCTCCAAGGGCTCTCCAGCTAGCTTATTGAGCTCAATGACCGAACCTTGACCAAGCTGCAGCAATTCATTGATCATAAGCCGTGTGCGGCCAAGCTCAGCTGAAACGTTCAACGGAATGTCTAAGATAAAATCAAGTTCGCGGTTGCGCTTACTATCACGTGGCTGTTTGGCCACATCAGTCATATCTTTAAATTCAGCCTCTTTGGCCTGACTGGCAAAACCACCAGCCCCAGGCCCACCAAAAGTTGAAGGCTCCCCTCGATTATCCTCTTCGCTAGCCAAAGCCTCTGCCCATTGGGCAGCCAAAGCTTCATCAGAATTGGCCTGAGCATCCCCACCTACCCCCTGATTATTAGCATCTTCTTCGGCCAGCTGCGCCGCCCATTGGGCTGCCAAAGCTTCTTGTTCTTCTTGTGACATATTATCTCCTCAAAACTATTGCACCACAAAATCTGTAAAATAGATCCGAATAACGCGCTGGCCACCCAATATCTGATTTAAACGATTGGCCACCTCCGCCTTAAGCATGACTTTACCATCAGGTGAAGCTATCTCGGCGTAGCTTTTGCCAGCCAAAAGCATGATGACAGCATCACGGATTCTAGCTTCATTGGCTTTTAGGGCACTGGAGACGTCCTTATTGACCTCAACCTCCATACCAAGCTTAAGATAGCGTCTGCCACCAGCGTCATAGAGATTGACAGTAATGGGCGGCAGCGGCACAACCATGCCATGACTACGCGGCAACGTTGCGGGGCGTTCAACAACTCCCCCCGACTTATCGCCACTTTTGGCTTCGCCATTCTCACCCTTTTCGCCCTTAGCATCTTGGGCATCTTTGCCCTCTTCAGCTTTGCCGTCAGTAGCCTCAGCTACTTGATCATCGGGCAAGTTACCTGGTGCCCGTAAGAAAAACCACCAGTAGCCACCTACACCTAAGCCTGTTAGCATAAGCAAGATGGCAACCAGGATAATAATAAGTTTTTTGCGGCTTTTCTTTGGTGTAGCCGCATCATCGACTTCAGGTAAGGCTTTTTTTTTGTCTTTGGCCATATTTTTTCCCGAAATATCCTGCAAAGCGCATTTGCCCTTGCAAAGAGAGCTCTAAAAACTTGCAAAAAATAAAAATTCAAGTTTTAAAGATCTCCTATTGATAGGCCAAATGCGGCACATTTTGGAATAGTAGACGTGTAAGTAAATCTTACAGATTGTACATATTTTTTAATGAAGATAGATGAATAACTTCTAGGCTTTTAGACTATTCGACCACCACATCTTTAAATTTTTATAATGTGTAAAGATAATTTTAATAATACTTATTAAATTAAAAAAATTCATTTACGTTTATCGGTAATAAGTATATAACCAATGCATTAAGACAAAATTGTATGATACATTTTACATTCTTGATGTATTTTATATTTTACACTCTTTATATAATAGGATTTATAACAATAGTATATTTTACAGTAGAATTTTTTACAATAGCATCTTCTGCATGAATAACATGTTTGTTGAATTATAAAAAAACTAGTCTCGCATCCGTCAATTACAGAAATTTTGCTTCAAAAGAAGCCATAGTACTTGCACGTAAATAACCTTTGGATTTTAATAACAATCATCAACCTTTGTAATTCTGTCTAATAAAAATAATATTATTTTATCTGCTTCATTAGTATATAAAAAATCGTACATCAGCTCATAATATTTGGATCCTAACTCTCTTGGAATAGTAAAAGGTGGAATGGAATTTTTTGCCAACAGTGCAGATAAAAACAAAAATGCTGTTGGTTCATTATTATCTACGAAAAGTTTATTTTTAATCAATATCAAATAAATTATTAAAGATCCAATTATTGGATCTTTGTATACCAAAAATGGTTTAACATTTATAGAATAAAATTCAGATAAAAATTCGTCAGAAAAATTTTGTGTTGCTTGCGAATATGTATTTAATATATCGATAGGTCCATTAATATCTTTATTAATTTCACGCAACCATTGTAATGTTGGTTCAAATTTATTTGGCACTAAATCAATATCGTTTCTTAGTGAATAATGTATTTTGCGCAAGCAATTTGCGTAATTGTAAAAGAACATACAATCGTTATAAGTAGCAAAATCACTATTTACAATCTTATTATCAATTAACAACTTTACACAAATATATGAAGGAAATGTTTTTGTAAAAACAGAACAACAATCGTAAGTCATTTCTACAACAAACTTATGCAAATTAAATATTGCCATGTCTTTAGGAAATTTATTATACTCGATATTTGAAACTTCAATATTAGTATTGAAAAATTGGGTAGCTATCATATTACGGACTCGGACTAAAATCATTATTAGAGCTTTGTTCGTTATTATTTGGCAACAATTTTTAAGCATAATTTTCTTCTAAGCTTAGAACAAAATTTGCAAGATATGATAAAATTTTATCTGCATTACCAGAATTATAAAATTGTATTAAATGAGATATGAATTCTTCGTTATTTTTAGCTGGTATATAAAATGGTCGAATTTTTTAGTGATTAACAAAGCATTCGCATATAACATTGCTGTTCTTTTATTATTATCATAAAAGAATTGCGTACGAGATAAATTTAAAAAATGAATTAATGCTTGCTCTACAGGATTTTTTATATTATTAAATTTTAAAGATTCATTCCAAAGTTCATCTAGCAAACTGTGCTTTGGCGGTTTATATTTAACTTTATGCAAAGTTACATCCCAAGTTCTAAATCTACCAAGTTGTTCTTGAGATACTTCTTTAGATGCAATACAAGAATGAATACAACAAAGTATATGTTTAGATTGATCAAATACATTATGTTCAATTAAATTGATAATAAAATCTACTCCCTTAGCATACTCTTTTATCTGTATTAACTCTCCATATTGCACTCCTTTTACTTTTTTACCTAAAATTATATCTTTAGTTTGCGGTAATGATGCTGTTATTTTTTCAAAGTTTGATAGAATATTCCAAACGAATTCTTTTTTATGACTCTGCATGAAATTAACGGCATCTTTTGTAGAATCTAGATAAGGAATGTTTAAACTATCTAAAAGACCATCTGTCCAAGTTATCATTCTGGTATTCATTATTTTCTCTAATGGGTAAAATATTGTGAACAGCGAGTCAATTTTCTCGCAAAAAACAGAAATCCTCGGCTAATTTTAGTATTCTTCCACAAAATTGTCTTTAGTAATAATATCTGCATAGATAGGGCCTCTACGGCAGATCAGCACAAAAAAAGGATTTCTACGGAGACAACGCTCGCGACTCGGTCTAAGATGGTAAAATAATCCCAATACCATTCTACAACATTTATTTAGTCACTTACTACAACAATATTATTGATCAAATCTCACTGCGTAAAAATTATTTAGGAGGTCTAGGTCCAAAAAGAGCCGTGCCTACCCGAACTATGGTTGCCCCCTCATAAATAGCAAAGGGGAAATCACCACTCATACCCATGGATAGTTCGGGTAAAGACAGCTGCAAGCTTAGAGCAAGCTTATCGCGAAGTTCGCGCAAGGCAACAAAATAAGGTCTAGCCTTCTCGCCCTCGGCCTCAAGTGGTGGCAGACACATTAAGCCTTTTAATTTCAGATGCGGACAATGTTCTAAGACAAACGTGGCTAAGGGCAAAAGTTGATCTTGGGCTACACCACTTTTTTGCGGCTCAAGGGCTAGATTCACTTGCAGCAAAACGTCTTGGGTTTTGTTTTGCGCTAAAAGGGCCTTCTCCAAAGCCAGTCCCAATTTTTCAGAATCAAGGGAATGAATCAACTGAAAGTTGCCTGCAACAAGGGGCGCCTTACGCGTCTGCAAATGACCAATGAAGTGAAAATTTGGACTAAAACCTTCTTTTTCAAAATCGGCCATCTTGCCCAAGGCTTCTTGCACATAACTCTCGCCAAAGGCGTCTTGGCCCAATTGGTAGAGAGCAAGCATCTCTTGAAAGGGGTGGAATTTGGAGACAGCCAAAAGCTTAACAGAACTTTTGGCTCGTCCACATTTTTCACAGGCCAAAGCCACTTGCTCCAAAACCCGCTCATAGGACTCTTTAACCACTAGCCACCCTCCGTCAAAAGACCGATATCGCGCAAAAAGGCCGGATCTTCGGTCCAGTGATCACGCACCTTGACCCAAAGCTCTAAATGGACCTTTTGCTCAAGCAATTCTTGGATCTCGGCTCTGGCCTCACTGCCAATCTTTTTTAATGTGGCTCCGCCATGGCCTATGATCATGCCCTTATAGGCAGCTTTGGCCACATAGATTAAAGCATGGATAATTGTTTGCTCACCCTCGGCCCCTTCATCCCAGGCTTCAATATCTACAGCCACTCCATAGGGCACTTCTTGACGCAAGTATAAAAAGAGCTTCTCGCGGATAATCTCAGCCACCATGAAGCGCACAGGTTGGGTTGAAACCTGATCTTTGGGAAATTCAAATTCGCCTACAGGAAGCTTTTTTAGGATAAGTTTGCGCAGTTCATCTAAGCCGTCTTTAGCTAGGGCCGAGAGTGGGAAAATTTCAGCCTTAGGCCAAATCTCATTTAATTTGACAAACAAAGGCAGCATCAGATTTTTATCTGCAAAGAGATCAATCTTATTAACCACTAAAACCATACTGCGTTCATCGACAGACAAAGCTTTGATTAGCGGACCTAAATCTGTCTCCAACAGCTCTTGATTGCGCACATAGAGATTACCATCAATAACCAAAACCAAAATATCAGCCTCACGTAAGGTTGACCAGATGGCCTGGGTCATAGTTTTGCTTAACCTTCCATGTTGCTCGGTTAAACCTGGGGTATCCAAAAAGATGGCTTGGTCATCCCCTTCTGACAGTATCCCCACAATCTGGTTTCTGGTTGTCTGGGGTTTGGGGGTAACGATGGTTATTTTTTGGCCCAAAAGAGCATTTAAGAGCGTTGATTTGCCGGCATTAGGCGGCCCGATCAAGGCTACTCGACCGCAATGGTTTTGTTTGTCCATAATCTTTCAGATACTACGAAATATTAAATTTGGTTGTCGACTTGGGCGGCCTCTTCAGGGTAGAGCTGCATAATTTTAGCCAGATAGCTCTGATAGGTGCCCGTTACAATGGCCGCTCGTGCATCGCGCACAAGCTTAAGATAATAGGTCAAATTGTGCAGAGAATTTAAGCGCAAGGCTAAAAGCTCATGGCTAACGAAAAGATGGCGCAAATAGCTGCGCGAAAAGGTCTGGCAGGTATAGCAGGAGCACTCAGGATCCAAAGGCTCTGATGATTTGGCATATTCTTGCCTTTTGATATTGATCTTGCCCATGGAGGTATAAAGCGTACCATTGCGGGCATTTCTAGTTGGCAAAACACAGTCAAACATATCAATGCCATTGGCAATACCCAAAACAAGATCAAGAGGCGTGCCAACCCCCATTAAATAGCGGGGTTTGGTTTTAGGCAAGTAGCTAGCTGTTAGGCTCAAAAACTCATGCATTTGGGCCTTGCTCTCCCCAACCGAAAGACCACCAATGGCCAAACCGGCAAAATCATGCCCAGCAAGCTCTTCAATGGCTTGCCTGCGCAGGTCAGCAAAAAAGCCCCCCTGGACAATGCCAAACAATAATGTCTTGGCCTCACGCTCCCTAAAATATTCCAGAGAGCTCTTAGCCCACATATGCGTCAGACGCAAGGATTTGGCTGTATAGTTGTAATCGGCCCCATATGGCACACACTCATCCAATGGCATCAAAATATCACTGCCAAGATTCAATTGGATATCAATGACCTTAGTTGGAGTAAAAAAATGCTTGGAGCCATCAATATGGGAGCGAAATTCAACCCCATCATTGGTTATCTTGCGCAAGCTGCTTAGACTAAAGACCTGAAAACCACCGCTATCGGTCAAGATGCTCATGGGCAGACTAGCAAACTTGTGCAAACCACCCATTTTAGCTATCAACTCATCCCCTGGCCGCAAATAGAGATGGTAGGTATTGCCTAAAATAATCGGCGCACCAATTTCCACTAGATCAGCTGGTGATAGCGCTTTAACTGAACCTACGGTACCAACCGGCATAAAGATGGGGGTTTTGATCACACCGTGGGCTGTTCTAAGCTCGCCTGCCCGAGCCTCCCCACAAGATGCTTCCACATGAAAATGGGCTAGAGACATATTTTTTGAAAAATCTTGTCCTGTAAGGTTTTAAAGTTATTTTTTAGAGAACAAAATCAATAATTTAAGAGAAAAAAAGGCAAATGAAAGTAAGGACAACGTAAAGCAAAGATAAAAAATAACGATAAAAAACAAAAGTAAAATCGAAATAAAAATCAATATCAATATCAAAATAAAAACCAAGGTCAAAAGCAAAACAAAGCAAACACAAAAACCGAAGCAAAAGTATAATTAGGTTATGACAAAAATACTAACATTGAAAGGTTGTTTAGAGATAGAAATATGCCTAAAAAAATATCTTAATGCATCAATATATTTATGGATATATATTACGATTCCACCAGATTTTCGGAACACGGATACATATCTATATCAGCCTATCTAATGTCTAGCTGGCCGATTTGTCCCAAAATGACTGTGGAAATGTAATACATTATAAATCTATATATTATTGACTATATCAAATACGTATTAGCATAATAGACAGATCTTTTAGTAATAGAAAAATTACTTATTCGAAAGCAAAAATATCTTCTATACTCTTAAAAAATCTTCTCTAAATAGTAAACTAATCTTTTTATCTGCACAAAAATTCTTTGCTCTAAGACAAAAATCTCACTCTCAACAAAATTTAAGGCAATAAAACTTAAGAAAGATAAAGTTTAATCCCAGCAAAAGTCTATGGTAAAAATTGAGCCACTACCGGCAAATGAAAATTACTAAAAGGCGTTTCTGAAACAATCAAAGGGTGAGGTTCTTGGCAACGCTTAAATTCAGCCGCAATAACGCGCTTATAGATATCTTTTTCCAAGGCCGTATGGGGCGAATGGCCAGCCAAAAAACGGGCCAAAATAGGATCAAGGGCCTCATAATCTGGCAAGGAATCAGAATCTTTCTGATTTAAGCGCAACTCGGCTGAAGGCGCTTTGGTCAAAATATTTTCCGGTATCCCTTTATTCCACCTCTGGGCATTGTACCACTTAGCCAAAGCATAGACTTGGGTTTTAAAGATATCGCCAATAACAGCTAAGGCTCCTACAGTATCACCATAGAGCGTTGAATAACCCATGGCCACTTCGCTCTTGTTGCTGGTATTTAGGATCAAGCCAGAAGCTTGATTGGCTAGAGCCATTAAAATAACGGCTCTAATCCTAGCCTGCAAATTTTCAAAGGTGAGGGGATTTTCAGGAAACTTATTAAGATGTGTTGCCAACTGAACCTTAAACTGGGCAAAAAGCTCACTTATGGGCACAATAAAGGGGCTAAGCTCAAGGTTGGCGCATAGCTGCAAAGCATCATCTTCGGATGACTTGGGATTAAAGGGTGAGGGCATAAGGACAGGTGTGATCAAATCTCTTGGACAAGCCTCAGCCACAATGGCTAAGACTAGCGCCGAATCTATGCCACCAGATAAACCCAAAAAGACTCTGGGGTTGCCCACCTTTTCCAGATAGTCTTTGGTTCCAAGAACCAATGCCTCCCAAAGCTCCCCTTCCCAATCAACTGGATCATGACGGGTGCATATCTCGCCATCTTCGCGAAAGAGAGGCTTTAGGGCTAAAAATTTACCATCTGGCTGGACACTGAAACTGCCACCAAAATAGATTAGCTGCTCAAAACTGCCCAAAGCATTGACAAAATAGATGGTCTGGGCAGTCTTTTGGGCCAAAGTTTTTACGGCTAGTCCTAGATGATTGGTCACACCAAAAGTAAAGGGTATGGCCGCCAAAATGGCTATGACCGAGTTATTTTTTGGGGCGGGATCTTCCCCTGCGGCGTTGGTTTGAAGCTCATCCACGCTCTCAGAATCAAAATTGCTGCTTAGCTCTAGGGCCAAATCATCCAAATTGTTTAAGTCAAAGACAGCTTCCTTGGGCAGAGCCTGTTTTGGCACCAAGACCGAGAGCTTAAAAAACTCATTTTTCCCATCCAAACTAGGACTTAAAATGGGCACTTGAGCCAAGAAAAAAGGCCACGGAAAAAGGGATCTAAGCGAAAAACTCTGATAATCTTTGCGGCCAAGCACAAAAACAGCCTGCTCTAAGCAGCCGTCATTAAAAATAGGCGCAAGCAAAATTAATTGCACTGAATCCTTAAGCCCAGCCGCAATCTTGGTTAAATTTTCTAATACAGCCTGACTTAGAGCCTGTTTAAAAGGTACTAAGGTTAAATTCTGCGGACAAAAGGCTTCAGCTGAAAAAAGACAATAATTAGCCGTGCTTGCATTGGCCGCTGCCAAAATTTCCCGTGCATTGGCCTCTAAATCAAAGCCGTGCTGTTTAATCTGACAAATTTCAAAAGTTGGATGTAGGCTCATGGCAGAATTAAGATACAAGGGCTTAAATATTTAGAAGCAGCCTTCCAGGGGGCCGCCAACCTTGGCTAGATCCAAAAGTTTGGTCAAAACTGCTGGGTCCTCAACCAATTCCGGGGCATGAAAACTCTTCTTGCGGGCATCAATGATTAAAGGTGCCTCACAAATCCAGTGCTTGGCCAAAATACGAGCATTGGCCCCATAAATATCATTGGCCGGATCAGACCTAGTAAAGGTTACCCACAGCCAATTGTCAAAACTCTGGGCCACAAAAGCAGCATCATCAACCACAACAACCAAGGGGAATTGATCCCGCTCAGACCAGAGAGCTAAAATTTGCGCCAGCTCCTCTATTAACGGATCACTGACACCTTGGTCATAGGTATGCTTGGGGGCAGAAATGGCTAAAATGCCAGGGGCCACAACTAAGGCATCCCCAAAACGGCTATCCAAATTTAGCCCACTTAGACTGAAGCCTAGAGTACGCACTCTATCCCCAGCCACAGCCCAAATAAGTTTGGAGCCTTCATTTAGGGCCTCACCTGTATAATCCAAGGTATCATTGGTGCTTTTGGTTAAAAAATGGAGATCCTTGGCAAAATTGGTTCTAGCTAAAATCTCAGCCAAAAAGCCCTGCGCATCGCGACAACTTAAACCAGGGGCATCTTCCCTAGGCATAATCAATAAATATTTGGCTAAAGCTGTTTGGGTTGTGCCCAAAAGATGTAAGGCTTGGGTCAAGATTTCTCTAGGTTTTCTTTTAGCTTCATAGGGCGTGTAGCGCTCAGATCCTAAAGCCAAGAGCAGCGGATGGACACCAGCAGCATCCACAGCCCGCACCTCAACTACACCAGGAAAGACCGTCGAAAGTACAGGCTCGGTCAATTCGTGGATAAATTCGCCAAAAATCGTATCTTCTTGGGGGGGCCTGCCCACAAATGTACAGGGCCAAATGGGATAAGGTCTGTGATAAACCTTTTTAACCTTGATTACCGGGAAGGGATGAACAAGACTATAGTAGCCCAAATGATCGCCAAAAGGACCTTCTGGCTTGGTTATGGGCAAAACTTCCCCTTCCAAACAAAAATCAGCTGCAGCGATAAATGGTAAGGGATGATCTGGCAAAGAGGTCAAACCAACTCCCTGGCCGCCTAAAAGACCGGCCATCTTAAGCTCAGATAAACCAAAGGGTAGCGGCATCACCGCCGATAATGTTAGGGCTGGAGGGCCACCAACATAGATATGCACAGGCAAAGATCGACCTTTGGCCAAAGCATGGGCATGATGGATACCAATACCACGATGGATCTGATAGTGCAGTCCCACCTCATCAGCTTCATATTCACCGCCATCAAGCTGAATGCGGTACATACCCAGATTGGAACCTTTAGCCCCCATATTCAAGGGATCTTCACTGTAAACTATGGGTAAAGTGATAAAGGCTCCGCCATCATGAGGCCAACTAATGATCTTGGGCAGATCAGCTAGCTCACAGGTCTCTTTTAAGACTGCGGCCTTATCTTGAGCGATCTTGCGCGGGGAAATATTAAAAAAATCAAAAATATGTCGGCCAGCTTTCTTCAAAGTGGCCCAAGGGCTAAGCTTAGAAAAATTGCCAGCCAAATTAAAGATATCTTTGACTGCTGAGAGTTCCTGACGGAAAATATAGTAAAGTCGCTCTTTAGTGCCAAAGAGGTTACAAAGTACAGGAAATTTGACGCCCGTGACATTGGTTAAAAGTAAGGCTGGCCCTTTAACCTTAAAAGCCTGCCTAGCCAAAACCGCAAGCTCCAAGTGGGGATCAATGGCTTGATCAATACGCTTCAAATAGCCATTCTCTTCCAAGTCTTTGACACAATGGGCAAGCGACGGATAGCCCATCAGCACACCTCCTCAACTGCAGCAAGATGGCGTTCACCTAAAACCCAACCCTTAAAATCAGCCAACACCTTGGCATGATCAAAAACTAAAGGCTCGGGCAACTGGTCTAGCTTATAAAATGCTGCCTGCGCCGCATCATCGCCAGCTTTAAGCTTACTTACATCCAGAGCCTGCCCCACAAAAACTGTGGTTAGCGTGTGCTGTCTAGGATCGCGATCTGGGGCTGAATAAACGCCCAAAATGCCTAGCAATTGAACCTCAAGGCCCGTTTCTTCAAGCATCTCGCGCTTAGCCGCCGTGGCAGCCGTTTCGCCATAATCGATGAAGCCGCCAGGCAAGGCATAGCCAATAGGTTCATTGGCGCGTTTGATGATCACAACACCTAAAGATTGATCATAGATGATCACATCTGCCGTTGGTGTGGGATTTCTGTAACAGCTATAGGGCTTACCGCAATGCGGACAAATAACTTCGTGGCGCATGAGCTTTATGGCAAGAGAGATTTGCTTAAACAAAGATTAGATTAAAATCTTAAGCAATCTTAATCTTGCATCTCCTCAAAGTAAGATTGTTATGGATATTTTTTTAAAATACTAATAATAGGTGATAAAGATAATTTACAATGCTAAAGAGAAAAGAACCGCTAAGATTGAATTTTAGAATACGCTTTAGCATGTTGTTTAGCTAGTACTTTGAGATATATTATTGTCTATAATTTTAAAAATACATAGAATAACATAGAACGCATTATATCTTAAAACATTAATTACTAAACACCATCTCTAAAATTTCGCTTACCAAATTAGTAGATCGCAAAAACAAAGATTCAATCTACAATAAAATATCTTTTGTAATCTAAACATAATAAACAATAATAGACAAAAATACCTAGCATAACTAATATAAACAACACACGTAATATAGATAATATTGATCAACTATCCTATGAAAATATTTTTAATCGCAAATTTTTTGTGCGTAAATATTTTTAATCTCGAAAAACTTCAGCCTACAAATCTTTTAATCTCAAATTTTTTTACCTTAAATTATTATACTTAAAAATATTGCAATCTTTTTAAAATTTCCATATAGTCACAAAAAATTTTCTTGGTTAGATATTCTCTTAAGATATCTCTTTCTGACATTCTCATTGGCTTCAGCCTTGAAAAATAATGCTGTTAAAAATAATGCTAATAAAAAAAACGCAAAAAAGAGCCAAAAAAAAGAGTCAAGGCAAGCAGCAAAAATAAAAGCTCCCCCAAACAAGAGCCCAAAAATTCAAAAATTCCTAACTCCTAAGACATTGATATAAAAGCATAACCGAACCGAACCAAACCGAACCGAACCAAACCAAAGCAAAACCAAAGCAAAACCAAAGCCACTAGCCCATCTCGCATTGATACCCAAGCACCTCAAAGTCATGCTCGCCAATGGCTCCGCCTCTTAAAATTTGAAGCAGACGTGGCTTAGCAGATTGATAGCGGATAAGAGTTGAGGGTAAGGTATAGCAACTTTGGCTCTCAAAAAATGTGACAATGCCAAAGGGTAAATTTTGGGCTTCTAAGGCTAGACAAAAATCATGCTCTAGATCTTGGGCCCGTTTAACCGGCAGATGATCGGCCAAATTGGCACTAGAAACTGTCAAAAGACCTAGTTTGGCTAAGGCAGCTACCGTTGGATGAGAACTTACCCTGATTGCGACCTCTGAAAAAGGATTTATTACTTGCGGGGCAAGTTTGGTAGGCTTTAATACTTTGCGCAAGATGCTGAGCGGCCCTGGCCAAAATGAACGCAAATCAACTGGCAAATCATCTAGATCCACATAGCGAGCAGCCTGACTTATGCTTGCTGCCGCCAAGGGTAAGGGCTTAGATTGAGGTCTTTTTTTCAGCTCATAGATGGCTGAAACCGCCGCAACATTTTCGGCCAAACAGCCCAGAGCATAAAAGGTTTCTGTTGGAAAACAAAGTAGGCCACCTGCGGCCAAAATTTTCAGTGCATTGTCAAGTTCTAAACCAAAGGTCTCCCCAATCATGGCCGGCAAGCCCTTTAACCTTATCTGCGTGGGTAAAATCAAACAACCCTTTATTCAAATGGGCTGCCAATTTTATCTTAAACGCCTAAGTCAACTGCGAAAAATAAAAATAATCGAAACCCGCGATGCCAATCCCAAGCTCTCCATACCTAAACGTAAAGAGCTCGAAGCCGCAAGTTTAGAGGCTAAACTCTCAGCCAAAGATTACCCTATCATTTTGGATATGCATGGCCAAACCTTCAGCTCCGAGGAATTGGCTAGCTATCTCCAAGAATTGGATCATAAGAGTGCCTTAATCCCAACCTTTATTATCGGTGGTCCCTTTGGCCTAGATCAAAGCTTAATCAGCAAGGCTCGTTGCCTAATCTCATTATCGAATCTTACTTTTACTCATGAATTAGCCAGACTGCTTTTGCTTGAACAGATCTATCGAGCCCAATGCATCCTAAACCATCTGCCCTACCACCACTGATAAAGTCTAAAAATCAGCCCCGTGGTAGACACGCTCATTGGTTGCACCAAAAAGACAGAGCAATTCATAGGAGATCGTGCCAATTTCACTAGCTAATTCATCAGCGGTTATGGCCCGCTCCCCAAGATAAGCATCGCCACCCATAATCCAGGCTAAATCTCCAGGTTCAATGGTCTTTAAGGGGGTGACATCGGCCATGATCATGCCCATGCAGACCCGGCCAATCTGCGCACAGCGTCTGCCAGCAATCAAGACATCGGCTTTGTTTGAAAGTGCCCTGGCAAAACCTGTGGCATAGCCTATACCGATAACGGCTACTGTCATGGCATGGGGGGCTGTAAAAATACGGCCATAGGAGACACTCTGCCCCATTTTAAGCTTGCGGACTTGCAAAATGGGATCACTCACGCTCATGGCCCACTCAAAATTGGGCACTTGATCAGCTTGAGTTGTGCCAAAAAATGGATTGCCACCATAGAGACAGATGCCAGGTCTTGACAGTTCCCATTGACTTGCACGATCGTTTAGCAAGGCTGCCGAATTATTTAATGATCGGATAAGATCTGGATAAAAGGCACGTAAAGCATTGGTCATGCTCAAAAAACGCTCAGTCTGGGCGTGGGTATAGATCTCTTCTTCTGGCATATCGGCGCAGGCATAATGGGAAAAAACTAGCTCAGGCTTTAGATTGGGATAGCGGTGCAACCCCTCAATCAAATCCGGCATATCATCTTGAGCAAAACCCAAGCGACCCATGCCGGTATTTAAAGCTATGGCTATGGGAAATACACTGTGACTTGGACAAATATGCGCGGCAGTTTTCAATGATTCCTGGTCAATAACAGGTGTCAAAAGCTTATATTGATAGGATTTGCGCCATTCCTCAGCTGTTAAAGCGCCAAGCAAAGGCACTATACGCTGGCTAAAGCCAGACTTGCGCAAAAGTACACCCTCATCTACCGTACCCACAGCAAAATTTACACAGCCACACTTGTCAAGCGTTCTAGCCACAGGCATAAGACCATGACCGTAGGCATCCGATTTGATCACTGGCAATAATGCTTCTGGCGCACCGAGTTTTTTAAAATTGCGGCCCAAGCAGCCTAAATCAATATGACAGAGCGAAGGGGAAAACGAACAGCTACTCATGGTTATCTCGAAGTCTTGGCTAAAAAGCGCTTAGATTAAAAGAAAAAGAGTCCAATCCGAATAGTATAAGTCATTGGCTCACACTTAACACAAAAATTTTCCACCCAAAGCGGCACCAACTCTAGCCAAAAACTGAATCTCAGTTTGGCTAGAAAAAACCTTAAAAAAATAATAGAACTTTAGGCCAGTGGGGGCAAGCCTAACACAAAGGCCCAAACCGATTTTTTGAGGTCATTAAAATTTTACGTCCGAAAGTATCTGCCAGCATTGCCAAGAGTAGCTCTAAAAAGCATCGGGTCCAATAACAAAAATCCCTAATCTTGCTCTTAAACTTTTATCCCAGAAAGATAGGCTCCTCAAAATTTGACATTAACGTAGCTAAAAAAATCGCCAACAACAGCAGATTTTGCTGGCACTATTTCATAGCCAATCTACAACTTAAGCCAATGGCTCAAGTATTTAGCCCACATGGAGACTTAAATCATGGCCGAAGCACCGGAAAGAAACCTCGCAATGGATATTGTCAGAATCACCGAAGCAGCCGCATTGGCCTCAGCCCGCTGGCTTGGACGCGGTGACAAAAACGCAGGCGATGGCGCTGCCGTTGAAGCCATGCGCAATAGCTTCTCATCTCTTCCCGTTGATGGCATTATCGTTATTGGTGAAGGCGAAAAAGACAATGCTCCCATGTTAGCCAATGGCGAACATGTGGGTACAGGTATTGGTATGCCTTTGGATGTGGCTGTAGATCCGGTGGAAGGCACCAACCTCCTAGCCTTTGGTCGTCCCAATGCCATCTCAGTTGTCGGTGTAGCGCCAAGGGGTAGTATGTTTAACCCTGGACCAAGCTTCTATATGCGCAAACTTGTTGTACCCAAAGAAGCCAGTCAAGTTGTGGATTTAGATGCACCAGTTGATGCTAATCTGCAAAATATCGCCAAAGCCATTGGCAAGAAAGTCCAGGATTTGGTTGTCTTTGTGCTCGATAAACCAAGGCATAAAGATTTGATCGCCAAAATCCGTGCGGTTGGAGCCAGAATTCAACTCCATACTGACGGCGATGTGGCTGGCGCTCTAATGGCCTGCGATCCTAGATCACAAGTTGACTGCCTCTTAGGCGTTGGCGGCACACCCGAAGGTGTAATCACAGCCTGCGCTGTGCGTGGTATGGGTGGGGAAATCTTTGCCCGTCTTGAACCCCAATCTTATGTGGAAAAAGAAGCTATCGAAAAAGCCGGCATCGATCTGCGCGAAAACTTAACCACCAAAACTCTCGTCAAATCCGATGATTGTTTCTTTGCGGCCACTGGCATTTCGGGTGGTGATTTCTTGCATGGGGTGCGTTATGATCAAAAACACGCCATCACCCACTCTTTAGTTATTCGCGGCAAGACCGGCACCCTCCGCTACATCGAATCCTATCACAATATGTCGCGCTTAGCTAAAATCAGCGCCATACAGTATTAATTAATGCTTTACCATTTTCTCGCATCAAAAGGGCCCAAGGGCTTAAAGGCCCTGGCCCTAGCAGGTATTTTAGCCTTAGCCACACCCATGTTCGCATTAGGTGGATCTGTTTGGCCAACCAATGTTAAAACCGTTTATGATAATCAGCCACCAACCACCGAAAAAGAACTTTTGACCTTTTTGGATTTACTGCCAAGCTTTCGCACATGGGCTAGAGAAAATCATGAAGAGGCCCACCCCTATTTAAATAATGGCCGCCCGGACTTTATCTATTCCGCGAAAGCCGCCCATTGGGTTGAAAAAAAGGGCTTTGAACCTAGACGTTTTTTCTGCGTCATGGGTAGAATGGCTGCAGCACTAGTTATTGTGGAAGAAGGTTTTGATACCAAAACCTCTCGACCTAAAGATATGCCCGTTGTAACAGAAAAAGAAACAGCCCTTGCCCGCAAACATTTGGGTAAAATGCTTACAGCTAGCGGAGCATCGGCTAAAACGGTACCTGCAACTCCACCCAAGCTTCCCAAACGACCTGATAAATAGCAGATCAACAATCATATCTTCCGCTCGCCTAGTGCCAAGACTTTCCTTGACTTAGGCGACTTTTTCATTTTTTGATATACAAGATTTTTAATTGCAAGTCTAACAATGCTAGTATTATGCGTATTTGTTGATCTAAGTTAAACTATCTTCATAAATACCATCAATATCGCCTTGTTCCAAAACTATCAATGCCGATCATTATTATAATATATTATCATAATGCAGTATTGGCCATACTACTAAAAAATTTGTGTGGAGTTGCTTTATCTAATCCATTTTAATCCAATCCAATTTAATACAATCTAATTAAATCTAATTCAGTCTAATACGTATAAATTTTATCGCTTCTATATTGCCCATAATACATATATTGTCTATCTTGTCTATTTTTATCTCGTCTAAATACTTTTCGCATGTGTAGATATTTTAGATATATATCTTACTAATATATAGTTTATGGTAAATTTCAGTTATTAATGAGCTCATGACATACGTACAATATTTTTAACTGCTGGTGAAAAAAATAATACCCTTTTATGTTTTATCTTTGTACCTATTCTTGCATCTATCTTTATATTTATCATTCTCCATATCATAACATCTATCTTTGTACATATCTTTGCGTTTATCTTTATCTTTGTATTAGCCTTATTTTATTTTTAACTTCAACTTTATTTTATTTTCATGATAATCTGGCAGGAAAAATATATGTTGAAAAAATCTTGCCTCTTGTTAATTACACTAATTCTTATTTTCTTCTTACAAGCATGTGGTGATGATGAAAAAATTATTCTCTATGATCAATATTATTATGGAATGACCAGAGCCCAAGTTGAAGATTTGGCTACTGTTACTGCCTGTCGGGACAATCCATATGATCTGTGCCGTGAGAATGCCATACCTTTTTTTCGTGAAATTTGGTATGAACGCTTTATTTTTAGACAGGATCGCTTGGTCTGTGTCCAACTCATTCATACTGAACCCAAAAAAGCAGCCAAACTTATCAATTCTTGGTTAGATTCAGGTTATCGCTATATGCCTGTTGCTATCAATAGTGATGGCAAGGAATTGGATCTTTTCGCTGAAATTAAATATTCAGGAAAAGAAGGGGCTAGACAAGCTGTCCATAATTTTACACGTGCCACTGCCAGAGATCCAGAAACAACATATCTTTATCTTGATTTGGTTGGTCGCGAAGAGATCTTAAACAACTACTCAAGCTTTCATGATATTCTAGCCAATGCACCACGCGATATTATCGGTATCGAACAAACAGTCAAAGATAAATATTTAATAATTAACTTCATTGCTCCTATGGCCGAATGGCAAGATCGTGTCAATAAAAAATAACTAAGATCTATTGATTTTTTGTGACATTTTCTTCGTCTAAAAATTGTCTTGCCAGGACGCTTTTTTTCCACTAAACTTCCCCTTCCTTGTTCACGCAAGATCTATTTGTGTGGACTGCCAATCCAAAAGGAGTTTTTTGAATGCGAAAATTTGAGACCCTCTTGCTCCTCTCTCCCGAGCTAACCTCTGACAACCGTGAAAGTTTGCTGGCCAACTTCACTGCCATCATTGAGCGTGAAGGTGGCAAACTTGTGATCGCCGATCACTGGGGAATGCGTGATCTTGCTTATCCCGTGCATAAAGTCATGCGTGGCTACTATGTGCGTTTAGAATATACAGGCCCCTCAGCTCTTGTTGCTGAACTTGAGCGCAACATCCGCAATAGCGACGGTATTTTCAAATTTATGACCGTAAAATTAGCCGATTCTGTGGCTGAGGAGGTAGCCTAAGATGCCTTTTAAGAAGAGATTTGCGCCTAGACGCAAATTTTGTCGTTTCTGTGCTGATCATGAATTGCCCTTAAACTACAAGCGCCCTGACATCTTGCGTGATTTTGTCACTGAACGCGGCAAAATCATTGCTAGACGTATCACTGGCACCTGCGCTCACCACCAACGGTTATTGACTCGCGAAATCAAACGTGCCCGTCAAATGGCACTCCTGATTTACACCGCTACCCACGACTCACAAATCAAGAAAAAGAGTATTATCTAGGGGGGCGGTCATGAAACTTATTCTTCGCGCCGATGTGGAAAATCTCGGTAGTTTGGGCGACATTGTCAATGTCAAACCTGGCTATGGTCGTAACTATCTTCTCCCGCAAGGCCTAGCCATGGTCGCAAGCCCGGCCAATTTAAAAGCTTTTGAGCTTGAGCGCAAAAAACTCCAAGCCAAAATGGATGCTCTGCGCAATGATGCCCAAAGCTTAGCCTCACGGCTGGAAGCTTTAGATGTTGTTATTCCCATGCATGTGGGTGACAATGACAAGCTCTATGGTTCAGTCACATCAACCATCATTGGTGATGCTCTAGCCCAGCTTGGCTGCGAGGTTGATCGCAGACGCATTTTGATGGATGCACCCATTAGAACTTTGGGCGAACATCCAGTGAGAGTTAGACTCCATGCCAGCGTCATTGCTGTGTTGACCGTCAAAGTTATCTCAGATCATTTGCCCCAAGAAGAAGAGCAAGCTTCTGCTGAAACTGCAGAAACAACAGATCAACAGCCTGCTGAAGCTAGCGAACCTGAAGCCACTGCATAGGCTCTTGATGCAAGAAAATCAAAGCTCCCAAGATGCAAGTCGGGGAGCTTATAACGCTCCCCGACCCTTCAAAAAACAAGATACTGCTGCCAACGCGCAACAAAATATTTTTAATCGGGTTCCGCCCAACAATCTCCAAGCCGAAATGTCGGTTTTGGCGGCGGCCTTAACCAATGATCCCGAAACTGTGGCTAGTGTTATCGCCACCTTAAAAGATGGGGATGATTTTTACGATTCCCGTCATCGGGCCATATTTCAAGCTATTTTATCCCTCTATCGCGCTGACAAGCCCATAGATGTCACAACCGTCAACAATGAGCTCCATATTTTAAATTTATGGGAGCAGGCTGGCGGCCTTACGTATTTGAGCGAAATCGCCAAAGTAATTATCAGCGCGGCCTATGGTGAGCACTATGCCAAAATTGTGCATAGTCAGGCCACTCAACGCAGGCTAATCAATTCCTGCGCCAAAATCATTGAAAAGAGCTATACACCGGTTCAAGATATCAAAAAATTGCTTGATGAGGCTGAGCAAGAAATTTTCATGCTCTCCCAAAACATCGACAAGATTGATTCTGAACCTGTGCAGATGACGCTGCGCGATATTTTTTCCAAACTGGCCACGCTCTCCCAAAATAAAAGCGGCGTTACTGGTGTAACCACAGGTTTTGAGCAATTGGATAGCTTGACTGCTGGTTTACAACCGTCAGATCTCATCATCATAGCCGCTCGCCCAGCCATGGGTAAAACGGCCTTTGCTCTTTCCCTAGCTCTAAATGCCGCCAAAGCCGGTACAGCTGTTGCCATTTTTTCGCTTGAGATGAGCCGCGAACAGCTTGTCAAAAGAATGCTGGCCATCAAGGCGCATGTGAGCATGAGCAGTTTAAGGCAGCCAAGCAAATTGACCGATGCTGATTGGCAGCACCTCTATGAAGCAGCCGATGATATTGACCATGCCACCAATCCCTATAAGATCTATATTGACGATACAGCCTATCTCTCAACCATAGATTTGCGAGCTCGGGTGCGCCGACTCAAATCCAAACACGACATCGGTCTTTTAATCATCGATTATTTGCAGCTCATGCATAGCCCTAGGGGCAAAGACTCCCGTGAGTTAGAAATTTCCGACATTTCACGCACACTTAAAGCCATTGCCAAAGATTTAAACATTCCCGTCATTGCTCTTTCGCAATTAAACCGAAAAGTTGAAGAACGTGGTCGTGACGATAAACGCCCCCAACTTTCGGATTTACGTGAATCTGGTGCCATCGAACAGGATGCAGACATCATCATGTTTATCTATAGGGATGATGTTTACAAATACAAGAAAGCTTCCGATCGCCCACCTGTAGGGGTGGCTGAAATTATCATCGGCAAACAACGCAATGGCCCAACAGGCATTGCCTTTTTAACCTTTCTTAGCGAATATACAGCTTTCGAAAATCAAGCTGCTGATTTTCAGTATCAAGCATCAGAGGACGGTCAAGTTTAAAATTTGGCCAAGGACTATTATTTTTTTGCTTAAATACAAAAAGAGGTTCAAAAGCTTAAACCTTTTGAACCTCTTTTTTTTATATGCGAAAAACCTAATTTACTTGGGTTCCCAATTTAGTTGGCAAATCTTAGAAGTGTGACTGGCGGGGAGCGCGGGGCTTAGCCTCATTGACGCGCAGAGTACGACCATTAAAATCTTTCTCATTCAAATTTTTAATGGCTTCTTCAGCGCCTTCATCTTCCATCTCAACGAAACCAAAACCACGAGCACGGCCAGTTTCCCGGTCATTGATCAATTTAACAGATAAAACTTCTCCGTATTTTTCAAAAAGTTCTTGCACTTCAGGCTCGGTAGCCGACCAGGGGAGATTCCCAACATAAATGGACTTGGACATGAACTAACCTCACAAAAAAACTATGTGCGCCGCGCATAAATTCTAAGAAAACGTATTCCCAGTGCACAGCTAACGCCGCATCAAACCATTGATTGCGCATTTTGTCAATCTTTATGCAAAAACTTTGCCCAAATCATTAACCCCCAAATTGACGACTTTGCTA
>JAFSZE010000192.1 GCA_017455745.1 Desulfovibrionaceae bacterium
GAGCATAAGCCAGCTCAAGGTGAAACTTATTGTTTGGATGCCCAGAAGACGCTGAAACCTTGGCTTGGCCATTGGTTTCCTATTCCCTATTTTCGTGAACGGGAGCAGATCTGGGAAGATAGTGGGGTGAAAAAAGTTGATGCTGGCCCCTCCAATTGGGCTCGTGCGCTTTTGGTTATGAGTGATGAGGCCAAAGATACCCTGCGCATTGTGTTAGCCTTTGATATGCAGGTGGAGGTCGGCTTAGAATTAAACAAGCCCAAGAATTTGAGTGACTTAAAAGATGGTGAAAAAGAAACTTCGACCAAATTCATCACTTACTCAGCCTTAAGTCCCCAAGACGTTGATGCCCATGCCCAGTTTCGTTTGGCCTGGCAGAGTCGTGATAATGGCTGGTTTTTAAATGAGGAGTGGGTTGATGGTTGGCTTAGGGAAATCTGGAATTTAAGACCTAGACGGCGTGTGTTAGATGATGATGGGCCTGTTTTGGAGCATTTGGCTAGCTATCTTACGGTCTTGGATTTTTTGGTCAAAGCCATCAAAGATGCCCGTGTCTATTTGATCAATCCCAGCAAATTGACACCCATTGATGTGGATTTTGTCTTGGATATTGGCAATTCACGGACCACAGGCATTTTGGTTGAGACCAAAACCCAAAGTGTAACCAATCTAAACGATAGTTATCTTTTGCAATTGCGCGATATGGATCAACCCTGGCATATCTATACCGATCCCTTTGAAACGCGCATTGAGTTTTCCGGGATCAGTTTTGGCAGTGAAGCCTTTAGTCGCAGATCCGGGCGTCGTACCCAAGCCTTTGTCTGGCCATCTCCTGTGCGTATTGGTCCTGAAGCTGCACGGCTTTCCACCCAATCAGCTTGTGCTGAAGGGGCCACCGGTATGTCCAGTCCCAAGCGCTATCTTTGGGATGAGCGTGATTGGCAGCAGAGTTGGCGTTTTAACACCAAAGGGCAGGGTGAGCCTTATGTGACGCGGGGTCTTTTGGCTAGTCGCGTCAATGCCAGTGGTACGCCGCTCTGTTGTTTGGATGATCCCCTTTTCCGCAACAACAAAATCATTCGCAAGCAGGAAAAAGAGTGCGCCTTTGAGTCTTTATTCACCAGATCGTCATTGATGATGTTTCTGTTGGTTGAAATACTGCAGCAGGCGCTTTTGACCATAAATTCGCCAGGTCAGCGTTTACGTCGTGAATCTCCAGATGTCCCTAGGCGTTTGCGCCAAGTAATCTTTACTGTCCCAGCCGGTATGCCTTTAGCTGAGCAGCGCATCTACAGGCGTTGGACCTATGGGGCTGTGCGTGTGCTTTGGGAGACGCTAAATTGGAGTCCTTACTACTGCCAAAACGAAAACAAGCGTCAAGATCTGCGTCTGGAATATCGTAAAAGTCCCCAGGTGCGCTGCAATTGGGATGAAGCCACCTGCACGCAGTTGATCTACATCTACAACGAAATCAGTCGCAAATTTCAAGGGGACGCAGCCCATTTTTGTCATTTGATGGGTCGTTTGCGCCAAGCTTATGGTGATCATCCCTGCCTGCGCGTAGCAACTATTGATATTGGTGGAGGCACAACCGACCTTTCCATTACAACCTTTGAGTTGGAAAGCGATGCTGGTTCTGCCGCCCGCATGGCGCCCCATCCAGAATTTCGCGATGGTTTTTCACTGGCTGGTGATGATGTTTTGGCTAGTGTGGTCAGAGAGCATGTGCTTTTTGCCATTGGCAATGCCATGGCCAAAGTTGGCATAGTCAATGTGCATGAAGCCTTGGCCCACCTTTTTGGCCGCGATGTGATCGACAACAGTCAGGAAAACCGCAATCGCCGCATCCAATTTATTCGCCAAATTGCCACACCTTTGGCCTTAGCCATTTTGCAGGTCTATGAAAGTGGTGAGTTTGCCCAAGGCTCCAATTCCTATCAAGCCAAGATTGGCGACTGCTTTTTGGCGCCCCTGGATAAGGATAGTTCCGATCAGGCCAAAGATGGCTCGCATATTTTTGCCAAGCGCTATCCCATGCCTAATCAGGAAGCCTTGAGTTATGTGGAAGAGTATGTCCGGAAAAATGGCACTGATCCCAACTTTACACTTTTGGATTTGCCCCTTGAGATCAATATAAAGCGCATCAATGAAACGGTGCGTTCGGTCTTAAAAGACATTTTGGCCAATCTCTGTGAAGTGATCCAAGCCTATGACTGTGATGTATTGCTTTTGACGGGTAGACCTAGTAACTGGCCAGGTATCTATGAGACGGTCATTTCGCTTGTGCCTGTGCCAGTGGATCGTATCTATCCCATGGGTCAGTACCGGATAGGTAGCTGGTATCCTTTTGCCAATGCCTTGGGTCAGATTACCGATCCCAAAACTACGGTTGTGGTTGGTGCCATCCTCTGCACCTTGGCCGAAGGGCAACTTGAAGGTTTCTCCTTTGACACATCAAGCCTAAAACTAGGCTCCACAGCTCGTTTTATCGGCGAGATGATGAAGAAAACCGGCCAGATCAAGCGGGAAAAGGTTTGGTTTACGGTGGATACGCAAAGCAATGCTGAGTCTACCTATACGGCCCAGATCTCTTTTGGCGGACCCATTGCGGTTGGTTTTAGGCAGTTGGAAGTTGAACGTTGGACTACGACCAGATTTTACCTTTTGGAATTTAGCAATCCCGATATTTGGCGCAAATATGCGGCAGTTTTACCGCTCAAAGTGACCATTGAACTTCGAGTTGAAGGCTTAGAAGATGAAGAGTTGGGTGGGGCAACCAATCTGGAAAGTCGCGATGAAGGCGAATTTACGATTGTGGAAATTGTCGATCGTTATGGCACATCTGTGCCCATCAATGCCTTACAGATCCGTCTGCAGACACTGCCTTTGGATGAAGGCTTTTGGCTTGATACAGGCATAGTCTACTACGATGATTAAGGAGATTTAGATGGATCTAGCCACCTATTGTGCCGAATTAGCCGCTAATTGTAGTCAGGCTCAAACTTGGGTTAGCCAAAATACCGATCTTGTGCGCAATGAGCAGGAAGGTTTGAACAAAGAGCTTAGGCGGGCAGGGCGGCTCTTTAGACGTTTGGAGCGGGCCGCAAGTCGCAAGATGTGCGCTGGTGTCTTTGGACCAAGCCAAGCTGGGAAATCCTATCTTATCTCCGCCTTGGCCAGGGATAAGCAGGGCAATCTTTTGGCCAGTTTTGGCAGCCAAAAGCACGATTTCATCCAGGAAATTAACCCTGAGGGCGGTAAAGAATCAACGGGACTAGTAACCCGCTTTACCCTAACTAAGCCTACCAATCTGCCAGCCACCCATCCGGTGCAGGTCAATCTCTTAACCGAAACCGATCTGGTTAAGATTTTAGCCAATACCTATTTTGCTGACTGCGAACATAAAGAGGATAATGTCAGCGATATCGACGCAACCCTAGGCAATTTGGCCACAAGACCCAAAGTTCAAAGTAAGATCGACTTGGATGCATTGGAGGATTTGCGCGAGTATCTGCGTGATTTTCGCTCCAAGGCTAGGGTTATGATTTTGGAGAGCCAGTTTTGGGATAAGGCCATAAGCCTTGGTCCCAACCTCGATTTGGAGGGCAGAATTGCCCTCTATGGGCTCATCTGGGATGAAGTGCCTGAATTTACAAGCCTTTTGCGGATCCTTTTAAAGGCACTGGAGAGCCTAGGACACCCTGAAGTGCTTTACTGTCCCATTGAGGCTTTGATTCCTAGAACCGGAAGTATCATTGATGTTGCCACCTTGGCAGGTCTTGAGAGTTTATGCTCCATCCAGGGTCAAAGTGCTAGTGCAAATCAAGATTCAAAAGCCGATGATTTGGCTCAATCCAAACTTGAAGTGCTGACTAGCAATGGCCAGAGAGCTATCTTGCCAAGGTGTGTGGTTACAGCCTTAACGGCAGAACTGACTATCGTCATGGAAGAGCCACCGGCTGAATATTTTAACTACACCGATCTTCTTGATTTTCCAGGCTATCGTTCGCGCTACAAGATCGAAAATGTGCGCCAAGAATTGGTCAAACCTGGACTTTTGAAGGAGATGTTTTTGCGGGGTAAGGTAGCCTATCTTTTTCAGCGCTACTGCACAGAGCGTGAGCTAACAAGTATGTTGCTCTGTATTGGACCTAGCAATCAGGAAGTCCAGGATTTACCTGGCGTGATCAATGATTGGGTGGGCCAAACCCATGGACAAACGCCAGCTCTGCGTCAGGGCCGTGCTGTGTCACTTTTCTTCATTTTGACCAAATTCGACATGGAGTTTGAACAGAAGAAGGGTGCGCCATCCGTGGAAACACGCTGGGATAATCGGCTGCACGCCTCTTTGTTGGACTTTTTTGGCAAACAGCATGACTGGCCAAGCCATTGGGATGAAAGCCAGGGCTTTCGGAATATGTTCTTTTTGCGCAATCCCAACTTCCGGTTTGATGCCATCCTAAATTATGATCAAAGTGGTCGTGAACTTGGCATAAGGGCTGAGATGACAAACTATGTGGATGCCCTGCACAAAGCATTTCTAGCTAGCCAGTTGGTGGCCAAACATTTTAAAGATCCAGCCCAAGCTTGGGATGCGGCCATGCGTTTAAATGATGGCGGCATAACTTACATTCGCGAAGCTTTAAATCCGCTCTGCAATCCCCAAATCAAAACAACCCAACTTACAGCTACCGTTAAAGTGGTCTGTGAACAGCTGGATCGGCGCCTAAAAGCTTTTTATCGCACCAATGACAGTGAACTTTTGCTCAAACAAAAATTTGCCTTGGCTAGGACCATTGGCCGCTATTTGGGCGAGCTTGAGAAGGAATATCAACGTTTAGGGC
The DNA here is from genome assembly GCA_017455745.1 of Desulfovibrionaceae bacterium. Lineage (GTDB taxonomy): Bacteria > Desulfobacterota > Desulfovibrionia > Desulfovibrionales > Desulfovibrionaceae > Desulfovibrio. Next base: position 4,845 of record JAFSZE010000192.1, read on the forward strand.
TATTGCTTAGGGCTTTAACCATAAGTGATGTGGAGATTTTTGAACTCTATCCGGAAGCTTTTAGACGCTTTTTGGCTAAACCTGAAGAAGAGGTTGTGGAAACAAAAGCTGTTGCTGAGCCTGAAGATCTGGATTTGGTTGATTTTAATTTTGATGATTGGAATCCTCTAAGCGGCAATGACAAAGCCAAGAAAGATACCGAAAATGCCAGTAGCGGTCCTGTCAAAGTCTATGCCCGTGATGAAGCAGCCTTTTTTGCTGAATATATCGAATCTTCTTGGATTGCTAAACTGCATGCCTTGGCCGATGATCCTAGTATGCAAACCCTCTATCATTTGCCAGGTCGAGAATTTTCAGCCTTTGTCAGTGAACTAGCCACAGGTGCTGTTCGTTTTGATTTACGTGGCAAGATGATTGCTGAGTTTCACAAGGTGGCTGAATATGTTAACACCCAAAAAGAGAGCATCGTCTGGCAGGAAGCAGCCATTGCAGCCCATCTAATCAATAGTTATGTGGATTGGTTGGGGTATGATCCAAGAGCAGATCAAGAAAATGCTCGTGAAGTTAGGATAGGCAATCGTTCCGTAGCTGTCTTTCCAGATAAGCCGGAAGTTTTGGGCTTAGTAAAACTAGCCGAAAGCCGCGAAGAGCATGCTGGGCGTTATTTCTATGATTGGCTCAATGCTTTTATAGGTTTGGTTCTTGGCAATGTGAGTTTTGATGGTGAGCAAGAGATCAATTGGGAAGAGAATGCTAAATTGGAGAGAATTTTGAAGAAATTTGAGCAGATTGGAACAGGATCATAAATCTTTGTGGATCTGTTTAAAACTAGCTTAAGACTATATTCTGCTATATTCTTAAAACTATATTCTACTATATGGATTTTAAGATATAGCGGCAAAATAGTAATAATAGTAAGAGCAATATCAATATCAATATCAATAGAAATAATAATAGTAACAGATGTAACAATAGTAGCAGTAATGGCAACGGCGATAACAATAAGAATTTATAACTGTTGATAAATTGTAGCAATTATTTATCGATGTTTAGAGCTAATAATGAGTTGTCGGTATTAATTATTTATTTACACTAATATATCCTTCTGTATGAACTTAATTATTGCTTGATATTAAGGATTATTTATAGATGATTCAAGTGATATATCGTATTTGATTATAGTGGTTATATTTATGAATTTAATTTACTGTTTTATTACAATTTTGTATAATTTTTAGTTTAATCTTAAGCGATATAAGATAGTCTAGGCTTTGGCTTAGATCAACTGAGCTAAGCCTGGCTATTTTATGACTAGATTAAAATTTTATAAAAATATTATTGTATAAAAATATTGATGTATCATGTGATAAAATTGGTAAAAGAGATAGGAGTGGTAAAAGTGGTAAAAGAATAAGATATATAAGATGAATAAACGTGAATATTTAATTATATTTGAATTTTATGCATATTGTGATTTCCGACATATTTTAATTGTATCCCTGTTTGAATTTCAGATATATTGAAATTAAAGATATATTTGAATTTATGGCATATTTGTATTTTAAACAAGAACATGATTTAGTCATGAGTGCGATATCCCCAAGACTCTTTTGATAGTGTCTATTGGAAAAAATTTTTATGAAATGTAATGTTGCGATTAAATGCTTTATCTTATTGAGATCGTTTATCTTGATTAGCTTAATTTGCACTTTTAGTTTTTTTTAAACATTTAGTTTTTAATTGAACTATTTTAAAATCAAAAATATTTTTTATTGAAAAGTGTCTTAATTGATAATGTATCAACATTTTTGTAAGAAATGAAAAGCATTTTTTTTTCAAGAGATGAAAATGAATTATATAATTTTCAGTATAATTTAGATTATCTTAATGATCAACATACATTTCCATTATCGCCACGATTGCCAAAAATAGATAAAGTTTTTAACGATTTCAAAACAAGAATTTTTTTGCTAATTTAGTTCCAGAAGGAAGTCTTTATGCAGGTATGTACCGGATATCCTTTTGGTGATTTGTTATCAACACATATTCTTAAGGTCGATATTTCAAGATTTCCAGCAAATACCCGTAATTAAAGTTTTTGTTTAGATTTATCATAAAAACTTAACTTTCCTGTGGTAAATAATTTGTTATATCATGTTAAAAGAAGATCTTTTGAATGTATTAAACAGCAGTTTCCAAAAAAACCACATAAATGTGGTATAGTTTTATATATTCTCTAGAAATAGTCTAAAAATATTTTCGAGTCAATAGTAACGCATTATTGTACTTTTACAATTTTTTTTCTATCCTTAGTAAAAAGTACAAATCTCGTTTATGCCACATTTAGCGGGGTATTTTGCTGCTTGAATGCTAATATATCACACCCAGTACCTCTAATTTTAAAAAACGGTTTAACCAACCAAACTTAGATGAGCCATGTAATGCTCACACGTAGCCACCATTCCATGAGAATTCGGAGTACTTTCGAGATCACTCGCGAAACGCTCATAATTTA
>JAFSZE010000193.1 GCA_017455745.1 Desulfovibrionaceae bacterium
AGCTTTAGCACCATCAGTAAAAAAAGTTAAGATTATACGTTTTAGTTCAGGATGGATTCAACATAATTCTTTAACAAAATAATATGTGCCTTACATCCCCACCCCATAAAGGAGTGGGGTTTTACGGCACAATCTTATAAATTGGGCTTGTAGTTTTTTCGATAGGTATTTTGCCAGTTTTGGCTGATTGCCTTTTTTACTCTGGAACATTTAGGGGGCAGCGCATGCTCTTTTTGCGAGCTAGCGCTTGAGGTTTAGATGCAGAAATCACGTTTTCTTACATTAGGCCTAGCACTTCTGGGGTCTACATTGCTCACTGGCTGCATGGGGAGCAAAAATAATTCCCTGGAAGAAGAGGTTCAGCAGCAAAAAATGGAGCTGCGCCAGCTGCAACCTGCTCAGGCTGATACAATGAATCAGCTGCAGGCGATGCGTCAGGAGCTGGATGATATTAAAGGCCAGTTAGACGATATAAAAAATGCTGGCGGAGCCAAAGCTTTAGTCACTCGTGTCAATAAACACGATGCCGCATTGCGCCAGATTGAAGCATCCATGGCTATGAATTTTAATTTGGGAGAATCTGTTTCCCAGTCTACTCCACCTCCTGCAAGTACTGCAGTGGCCATGGTGCCTGTAGTCCAGGCTCCTTCAACACCTGGTACATATGGGCAACCTAATGTGGCAGATACACCTCCTGGTATTGAGCCTTGGAAGAATCCACAACAGCCAACTACTGCATCTAATCTACCCACTGGATCAACTTGGGGGCAGGCTACTCCGCAAGCTACAGCCCCCACTGAGCCGCAGAAAGATATTTCTGAAGCCCTCTATGATGCTGGGTTGAATGCGTATAATTCCAGAAATTATACTGAAGCACAGCGTTCATTTTCGGATTTTCTGCAGAATTACTCAGATCATAAGCTTGTACCTGATGCACAATTTTATTTGGCCGAATGTTATTTTCAGAAAAATCAGTTTTCGGATGCGGCCTTGGCGTACAATGAGGTCATAACCAAATATTCCAAGTCAACTAGGGTACCTGGCGCTTATCTTAAGCAGGGCATCTGTTTTAGTAAGAGCGGCCAAAAGGCTGCTGCGCAAGCTAGAATGCAGGAACTGATCAAAAAATTCCCCAAGTCACCTGAGGCGGCTCGGGCTAAGAATTTCTTAAAGACTAATGCTTAAGTCTTTGTCAAATGGTTGCTTAACATTCTTTCGCTTCTTTTAGTTTTTGAGGTAGCATATGACCGAACACTCTTCAGAGCCCATTTACAAGCAATTAAGCACGGATATGCGTGAAGGCTTGAAAGATATTTATCATCAAATATCTTCTGTTTCAGACGATGATGGTGTCTCTGACGCACAGGAACACCACGCTTTGTTTTTAGAGGCCACTTCACAGCTTGATGAGGTTTTGAAATCTACTGAAGAGGCTGCCTCCAATATGTTGGGGATTATTGAAAAGTGCGAGATAGATCAAGAAGAGATAGCGAATATCTTGAATCAGCTGCGTGAGGATGGTGTTTCTAAAGCTAAACTTGCCAGACTTGAAGCCTTAAATAAGCAATTCGGCGAAGATTTGGTTAATTTGACTTTACAGATGAGTTTTCAAGATCTAACTGGCCAACGAATTAAACGCGTTGTTTCAGCTTTAAATAAGATTGAAGATCGTGTTGTCAAGCTCTACATCACATCTGGCTTAATCATTGAAGGTGCTGAAAATGATCCCAAAAAGGATCCAACCGAGCTTAAAGCTGAAGCTGCCAAGGCTGTTGAAGATTTTAAGAATCAACGCATTAAATCATCTGAATTAAAGGGACCTGATAAAAACGGTATTTCACAAAGTGCCATTGATGATATGTTGGCCCAGCTTGGTATGTAGTCTTTTTGATTGACGGTGAAGTAGGTTGTATTTTGATTTGCAGTTTAGATTAAGTTACGCGCATTTGTTTTTGAGAGATACAAAAAAGGGCATCTATCTTTCGATAGATGCCCTTTTGGTATATTTTAAGTCTTAACTAGAATGTGTAGTTGAAGGTCAACTGAGCTTTCCAAGCGTCATGTTTGGAGAAGTGTCTGTCGCCAGCATTTGCATCCCAACGTCTGCTATGATTCCAGGTTCCTTTATCCACACAGTTAATGATATAGCCTAAATCAAAGCCGACTTGGAGATTGTCATAAATCTTGTAGGTATTGTCGAGGTTAAATTCAACTAGACCATCATTTTTGGTAAGATATGGGCCTTCATATCCATCAGTACCAGCCCAATCGCCAGCGCCTCTAAAGTAGCGCACCATTGAAGGATCGTTGGTACCACCAATATAGGCAACACGGAATGTATGCTTAAGATCTTCTAAGAACTCCATGTCGCGAACTTGGAGTCCCACGCCCCATGTACCAGCCAATGAGCACATGGTTTCGTTGAAGCCACCCTTGAAATTAGAGTTTTGATAGAAGTCTTGGCCAGCAGCACCGGTGAAAGATGTAAATTTCTGGTTAGCCTTGATAGAGGGCATGCGCTCGGAACCGTTCTTGATGTCACCATCATCACCAGAACCATACCAGCCGAAGATGCCGGGAACGCCCCAATCCATCTTGTACTCAACTAAGGCTTTGATTAACCAACCTGATCTACTGCTATCGGCATTCTTGGCAAAGCCTCTTCTATAGTTCCACACATAATCTTTACCAAAGCCACCAAAATAGCCATAATCGAATTCAAATTCAACATTGATCGGATCAAAAGCGGTTACCTTGATGGGTAAACCAAAGAAGAACAAAGAAGAGTAAGCTTTAGTATGGCGGAAACCACGTCTAGCACCGTTTAGCTGACGAGTTCCATTGTGAATATCAAGATTACCAGCAATACCTTGATAGCCAACATTGGCAAATAAAGAATTGCCTAATGCACCATCAGGAGTGTTGAAGGTAGCGGCACGCCCTAAACCACCCTTGCTAGTGTTGTAGTTGTACAAAGCATTGCGACCCATCATGCCATACATTGCCCAGGGAGTAACTTCAACACCCTCGAATGATAATGGCACTGCCAGGCCAAAAAGATCAATATTGTCTAGATAATGCTCATCATATCGGGGCTCACCGTTACTCTTAGTACTACCATTAAAATTATCGTTGACAGGTCTATACCAAAAAGCAGTCAACCCAACTTCATCTGTAAATTGATAGGAACCGGTAATGCCAGCGATATCTGTAGCACCCATTATAGATGATCCGCCAGCAGCGTTGGGCAGGGTAACATTTTGAATACCCATACGCAGCTTAAGGTCTGTTTCGGGCACGATCCAATCTAAATAGGCATTTTTAACTTTGACCTGAATGCCGTCGGCACCTAACGCACCACCGCTTCCAGCGTTGCCCCAATCCTGATAACCAATTTCAAACCAAACGCGGCCAGAAAGATTTTCAGAGGCGACAGCGTCTAATTGTAAACGTAAACGTTGTGTAGCGCCGAAAAGATCATGTTTTTGAACGCCGTGGCCACCTTTAAGTTGAGCATTCCCTAAACCAAAGGCGATACGCCATTCGCCCTTGGCCTTAAAGTCAACTGCTTGAGCACCAACATTTGCGCCTAACAGCATGCCGGCAGCCAGCATAACTACTAAACATGATTTCTTGAATTTATTTAACATAAAAATTTTCTCCTAATTGGGATCTTTCCAGTGGAAAGAATGTGTTCCTATTCGTTCTTCGTTTTTTACTGACAATTGGAACTTGAGTTCCAACTCCTCGTCTGCAGTAAAAAAATTTGTACAGCCCCCTTGTAGCCCTTCTAGGGGTACCTGTCAAGTTTTTTGTACCGAGTCGAAGAAAAAAATAAAAAAGCCTCTGTCGGGCCCAAAAATTTGAAGAATTGGTTAAAAGTTTTGTACCGCCTAGAGTCTGTAGACACTGACGTTTATTCGGTAGCCCCACTTGCGACGGCACCTTATGGGAGTTTTTATTGTTGTTGGATCCTTAGCAAATGACTTTTTCTTGTAGTGGGTGAAACGTCTCCTTTCTTAATGACGATCATAACCGCAATTTCTTCATAAACTAGCTGTCACCTTTATCCACATCCTAAATATTTTGAGCTTATTTTTGGGCTCTGAGCAGAGCAACCTCTCTCTACAGGTCCTTTTTCTTAAGGTTATTTCAATGCGTATTGAGGTGGAATAGATCTTAGGATTCTAGTGATCCTGCCGTCAAAAATTCACGGTCTGATGGGTCTTGTGCTTACGCGGTCTCCCATTAGGTTTGGTCTTATCCTGTTTAGGGCAGTTGGTTCAAATTTTTTGATTGGGCAGATCCTTTTCTGCACATAGATTTTTCGCTAGCATTCGCGGGCAATAGCTGCACCATTTTTTCTTAAAGCCGCAACTGGCAACTGTTGGATATATGCCAGGCATTATGTCATCCATGGGCATTATCAATATACGCTGATCAAGCGAGGGTGATTTCCCTTTTTGCCCTGACCGAACGCTTAAAATCACCCTAGCGTATAGTTTTGTCCGCCAGTCTTTTGAAGTGAGCGTTTATCACCGGTTAAGCTTAGGCATCTTTTGTTAAGCGATCTTTTTGCGCATGAGGTTTGGCGAAAAGGATATCTTAAAATATTTTCAATATATCAAAAACAATAACAGGAATGAGAAAAATACGCGTGAACTAGAAGTCACGCGCATTTCAAAAATATATAATGACCATAGGGATATATCAAAATTTTAGACGCAATCGAAAAAAGGAAACGTCAAGTTGCACAAGTCTCATTACAGGTCCGTGTAACGAAAATTAGAAAGAAACCGTGGCAACTAGAAAAATTATTCAGATATGCGAGTTGTGTAGAAAAAGTGCGACTAGATCTCAAAATAAAGTTAGATTCTCAAAGAAATCCCTGTGCCATTGGGGGCTAGAGCAGCATAGCTTTGAGTTTGCATGCTCATGGCAGCATAAGCTCTAGCTGCTTGCGGTTGGGCGATATTGGCAGCCCATGCGTCAGACATCTCACTACTTGCGCCACTATAGACACCATATGGTGACTGTATATTGCGACCAAGCTGATAGGTATTATTGTTCCAAGAGATGAATTCGGCACTCTTCTGATCCAAATCCATGGAAACTTGGGCCACAAAGTCTTCAGACGATCCAAAGGTCTGTGCATTTTCGATGAATTTTTGGTCAGTAGCGACAGGCGAAGCAAGCTGACGTACCTTGAGATCCGAGGCGTCAAGATCTGATACATTAATGCCGTCAACTGCGGGCTTAGCATCTTGGAGTTGCTTTTTGTAGCCTTGGAAGGTGCTAAGATTCTTTTGCAGATTTTGAAATTCAGATCTGGCCTCATCAGATAAACTGACAGTATCAACCGGATCGGCCAGGGCCAAGCTAAAATGCGTGGTTCTGGCGGATTGAGGGTTTAAGCTACTAGAGGCAATGCCGTTTAGGGCATTTGCAGCTGTAGAATTTTGGCTGCGAAGAATCTCATCCATGATATTACTCCGAAAATCAAACAAAAAAGGCGATCCCCTGCCTTATCGGATAATTTTTTGTACTGAATAGGGGGTAACCTAACATCTTGCCCCTAACTTCAAAAAGAAAAGTTAGCAGGAAAAAAATCAGCGTCATTCCCTTGATAAACGCCAAATTCAAATTTTTACGGTCGCAGCTTTCTAACTAACTAGTCTTTTAGTTCTACCTTTAAACAGTTTGGCTAGATGAATAGGGGCATTTTGGGCACTTGAGCCTATCCGTTTAGTCTTGTTTCTTTGCCCGAAAAAGAATATATATTTGGGGCCAAAGCAGAGTTTAGGCAGTCAAAATACTCTTCCCCTTTATTTATTTCTACAAATCAATTTTGATACTACCAAACGAGTTTCTCGCTAGAACTCCATAAACCAAATCTTAGGCAAAATTTTAGCTAGTTCTAGGCTAGGCATCGAGCTATCGTAACCAAATAGGGGCTAGTGCTTATGACGAGTAGCTAGCCTTAAGACCCCGAAGAGATCAACGACTATCAGACTCAGCCAACCACGATCTGTTGTACCATAATATCTATATTGTTACACTATTACCTAAAACCTTTCTCTCTGCTTAGCTAGCTTGCGTGCAGATGCGCCCAAAATTGTCTGATATTACAAATTTAACCACTTTTGGTTTTAAGCTTTTAGAAATTTCGCAGTATAGATATTCATGGACCAGACTGATTTGAATAGAAGCAAATCTCTGCTTATCACCATTCGCCCAGAAAATATCGCCATGTTTCGCTTTATTTTGGAGGCGCATGGGCATTTGGCCTATTTTACGGTTCTTGAGCGACAGACAGCCGTTTTGAAACTGGCATACACTAGAGATCGAGAATCAGCCGTTTTTGCCTGTTTAGAAGAAATAGCTGCCACCGTTCCTTTCACGCAAAAACCTTGGCCTAAATTTGCCAGTATAATCCAATAGCGATTTTTTATCAAGACCATTTAGAAAAAAATAAAAATAATAATATTCTTGATCGTAAGATAACGAAAATTTAATTTCATCTCGTATTACATATACAGACAAACTATTTCTTAAACAGCTAAAATACACTTAATTAAACAGTAATTTAATTGCTAAAATATTAAAACAACTTTCACTATCGATTTAATTTTAAATATTTTAAAGTTGATCACTATCAGTTTTTATCGTCATAAAATATGTATACCATTCTCCAAAATATCTAACTCAAAATTATTTAAAAGTTGTAAAAACTACCAAACTAATACAAGTGTTCTTAAGTTGATATAATCTCAGTCCATACAAATTTCAATCAAATATCCTTTGCCTAAAAGCCGAGCCCTTGGTTTTTGTTTTTTTAGCAATTCGGCTCTGCAGTTCTACCAACCCATTGTCGTATCTGGAGGGAAAGATGGCCGATCTTAAATATAAGCGCGTTCTTGTCAAATTAAGTGGCGAAGCTTTGGCCGGTTCCAAGGGCATTGGCATTGATCCTGAAACTGTGGTTGAGATTTGTCAGGAGTTGAGTCTGGTTTTGGAGATGGGGGCTGAAATGGCCCTGGTCATTGGTGGTGGCAATATTTTTCGCGGTCTTTCTGGGTCAGCTCAAGGTATGGAACGTTCTTCAGCTGACTATATGGGTATGCTAGCTACGGTATTAAATGCATTGGCTGTGCAAGATATGTTGGAAAAACAAGGGCATCCCACCCGCGTACTTTCCGCCATAACCATGCAAGAAGTCTGTGAACCTTTTATCCGTAGGCGTGCTTTGCGCCATCTAACTAAAGGACGGGTTGTGATCTGTGCCGCTGGCACAGGCAACCCTTATTTTACAACCGATACTACGGCAGCTTTACGCGGTATGGAGTTGAAGTGCGATGCCATTATTAAGGCCACCAAGGTCGATGGTATCTATAATAAAGATCCCAATAAATATTCCGATGCCGTGCGTTATGACACCATAAGCTACGATGAAGCCCTAAATCTTCACCTTGGAGTTATGGATGCCACTGCTTTTGCTCTTGTGCGCGATAATCATGTTCCATTGATTGTTTGTCGGATGCTTGGTGGTGATATTGCCAAAGTCGTTAAGGGTGAAGCTGTTGGCACATTGGTTACATCTCTTTAGGACCAAAGCTATTTTATCTGCTCCTGCAAAAATCCGTATTTGTCAGTGGCTAAATCTAGACTAGATTTTTGTTTCGCAAGAAGGCTTGCAATCTTTATCACAAGACTTCTTGCGAACAATTTTGATAATTGAACCTAAAAGTGTTCTTCTGGCGACATTCATCGACTATTAAAATGAGAATAACACTGACCGATAACTTTAATTTGATTAAAAATCACTGAACATAAGTTTAATGCATTAAGCTTGCGGCTATAATACTTAATTTCAATCGATAAACATATTTTTAGGCTAAATCATCCATAAATATCCTAATTTTAACCATAATCATCAAACTGCTGTTAATTACAATTATTTACAAATATGGCTACCGTACATTAGTGAATTATATTTTGAAACTGCATATGTAACAATTAAAAGTTATTCGATTTCATCTTTTTTATACACTAAATATAAATTTTTATCATATAATTCATGATTATTAATTGTTTAAAATGTGTCATATATAATCATAAATCGCAATCAATAATCCACAATCCAAAATTCATCGCCTGATAATATATAGTATATGACACCATCTATAGTTATTTAAGCCAACCACCGATAATAAAATTATTAGTCGCATCTCCGTAGTACTAAATTATTGAATATAAAATATAACCAATAAGCTATAATCTAGTATCTATAATCTGCCAAGCATAAAACATAAAAACATGCCAATTTTTTGAATTGCTTCTCCATAATCTTAATACACTGACACAAAGCTATTACAGGTTCTAATCTAAATCATTGATCTATTGTGTAATTTTATTACTCATTTTTTTTCATTCCACCTTTTAGTATTTTTTAGTTATACAATCAATTTTGCTATTTAATATTCTATTCAACTATGGACTAATTTGAACTATCTTTTTATTCTGTATAATTCCTATTCTTTTTTTATTATATCACTAAACTATACCGCAATTCCAAACTTTTTTCGTCAATCCCGATCCAAGGCTTAAGGAGTCGCATATGGATATTGATTCTGTACTTCTTGATACCGAAGAACGCATGGAAAAAACCATAGAGTCGCTGAAAAAAGATTTTGGCAAACTTAGAACTGGTCGCGCCTCAGCCTCACTTGTAGAAGGGATTAAGGCCGACTATTATGGAACCATGACGCCTATCTCCCAAATGGCTACAATTTCAGTACCAGACAGCCGGACCATAACTATTCAGCCCTGGGATAAAGCTGGTAAGGGCGTTATTGAAAAAGCCATCCAAAAATCAGATCTAGGTTTAAATCCCATCAATGATGGTCGCCTAATTCGAATCTCGATTCCCCCTCTAACTGAAGAGCGCCGTAAAGAACTCTCCAAGGTTTCGCGTAAGTTTGGCGAAGAGGCCAAGGTCGGTCTGCGCAATATCCGTCGTGATGCCAATGAGACTTTGAAGAAGATGGAAAAGAATAAGGAGATCACTGAAGATGATCTCAAAAAGAGCATCGAGGATGTGCAGAAGTTGACGGATAAGTTTGTGGAAGAAGTGGATAAGCGCTGCAGCGCCAAAGAAAAAGAAATTATGGAATTTTAAGGCTTGGCGAGGTTGGCATGGAAGATAAGTCTGCACAAAGACTGTTGCCTAAACATTTGGCACTAATTATGGATGGCAACGGTCGCTGGGCTAAACTGCGCGGTTTGGAACGGTCTGCCGGGCATAGGGCCGGTGCAGAGAATGTCTACACCATAGTTTCCGAATGCTGTCGTTTAGGCATAGGTTACTTAACGCTCTATGCCTTTTCGAGTGAGAATTGGAATAGACCAAAGGCCGAAATTCAAGTTTTGTTTAGTCTGTTAACCGATTTTCTCAAACGTTTTTTGCCAACGCTTCAGGAGCAAAATATTCGTTTAAACGCCTTGGGTGACTTGGAGGGTTTGCCACTGCCACAGCGGGCTGCGTTAAATCATGTGATGCACGTAACAGCCCAAAATTCAACCATGGTTTTGAATTTGGCCATCAACTATGGTGCAAGGCAGGAGATTGTGCGAGCTGTTCAGGCTATAATCCAAGAAGGTCTAAGTGCTTCTGAAATTACCGAAGGGGTTTTGGCTGCTCATCTTTATACTCACGGGCAGCCAGACCCCGATCTTGTGATTCGCACAAGTGGCGAACAACGCTTAAGCAACTATCTTTTATACCAGTCGGCCTACAGTGAATTTTATTTTACGCCCACATTTTGGCCTGATTTCGGTGTTGCGGAGCTACACGCTGCGTTAGATGATTTTGCTACCCGCAATCGTAGATTTGGCAAAACACCAGAACAAATCTCTGCTACACGGGAATTCTGAAGGAAAATCTGAAGGAGGAGGCGGCGGTAAAAAAACTTTGCTGCTGCTAAATCGTCATGGAAATTTTTAATAAAGTTGATAAAACACGTATCGCAACAGGCTTAGCACTGATTGCGACCTTAATCTTTGTTTTAATTCAGGGCGGCATTCCCATGCTGCTCTTTATTCTTTTGGTTGCAGCACTAGGCCTTTGGGAATTCTTCGATCTCTTTTGGGGCAAATCTGGGCGCATTCCAAGCCGTGTTTGCGCCATTGCCTTAGGCTGGGCCATGCTGATTTTGACCTGGTTAAACCGCCCTCAAGACGCCTTAGTTTGTCTTGGGGCTGGTTTTGTTTTGGTGGCCCTAAGTTTTCTTTTCCGCTGGGATGTGGTTGGCGAAGATGCTGCCTTCTCTCCTGGCGGCATTTTTTTAGCCGGTCTAGCCTATGTGCCACTATTGCTTCTTCCGGCAACTTACCTCTCAACCACAAAACTTGTCTTTGTACTCTGTGCAGTCTCGTTTTCCGATACTGCAGCCTATTTTGTTGGGAGCCATTTTGGCCATCACAAATTGTGGCCAAGGGTTAGTCCCAAAAAGAGCGGTGAAGGCGCTGTTGGTAGTCTAGTTGCTTGCGTACTGTTTTGCACCATCTATGGCGCCTATTTTGGTCGAGCCAGCTGGTTTTCTTTCTTCTTACTTGGCATTGCCGTCAATGCCTTTGCACAGCTAGGTGACCTTTTCGAATCGGCCCTTAAACGTTCGGTTAATGTGAAAGATAGCGGGAATATTTTGCCAGGTCATGGTGGTGTTTTGGATCGCATCGATAGCCTCCTTTTTGCTTTACCCATGGTTGCTGTTGTTGATCAATGGTTCTTTTTCTTTTAATCGTACAAAAAGCTAAATCAAGAGAGATAGCAGCCTATTTCTTTATTACATAAATATTATTTTACAGACTCATGTGCCGGCTAAAATTTGTTAAAACTTGCCTATAGAAATACGACGCAGTTGCACTCTTGATAATACAATACTCTATAATGCAATAGCATATAATCCATTATCAACTTTTCTAATCGCTCTTATAAGTATTGTAAGTATTATAACTCTTACAAGGCTTACATATCTTGCAAGATATATATTGAACCTATTTTTTAAATGTATTTCAAATATATTTTTAATATATTTTCAAGTACATCTCAAATATATATTAAGTATCTATAGATATAAAAAATAATCTTTACAATATTGATTTTTATCAGTTTTTGCTTTTGGCGATGTTTAATAAAATTATACATGTTTTACTATTTTAATTTTTTATTCTTTAATTTTTTAATTTTTTTTATCTTCAATTTTAATTTTTGCTTTCACGATTTGAAAATTTGAATTTTTGAATTTAAAATTCGAAGTTTAGAATCTGTAGTTTTAGTTTTTTTTATCATTTTACCTACTGAACATTTTTACTTGCCTTTTATTCACAATTTTTTATTTTACCCATATATTGTACTGTTGTTTAATAGTGACTCATGACTCTTAAGTGGTAATTGTTAACCATTAATTTTGATGCATTAATTCATGATCTTCAATCGTGCTCTAAATCCCAAATGTTATACTAAAATCTGGTTACTGTTTTAATCTGATCTAAGCTGAGCTAAGTTAAATTGATTTGTGCAAAAAATGAACCATTCCCTTCTTATCATCCTTTAAACCTTACGAACAATACATATGGCAGATCTTTGGCCTGGGCTTTTTGAGTCAAGCGTTGACTATATTTCGGGACAACCAACTATTCTTTGGCAGACAAGTTTTCCAAGAACTGTTGTAATCTTAGGTTCCACGGGCTCTATTGGCCGCAATGTGGTTAAGATCATTTTGGAGCATCCCGAAACTTTTACGGTCCTGGGCTTAGCTTGTGCGACCAATGTTAAACTTTTGGCCAAACAAGCATTACGCCTGCGTCCATCTCATTTGGCAGTTTTAACTCCTGCTGCTAGAGAAGAACTTAAAACCCTCCTGCCGCAAAATTATCAGCCTGAAATTTTGGTTGGCACTGAAGGCTATACCGCTTTGGCTAGCTTGAAGAAAGTAACCACCGTTGTCTCAGCGCAATCAGGTGCAGCAGGGCTTTCGGGTACCTTGGCTGCGGCAGTAAACGGAAAGGTGCTCTGTTTAGCCAACAAGGAATCTTTGGTCTTAGCGGGTAAGCTTGTGCGCACGCTCGTAAGAGCGACTAATGGGGTCATTTTACCCATTGATTCTGAGCATCATGCTCTCTTTCAGTGCTTAGCAGGTCGCTCATCTGAACCTGAAAAATTGCTTTTGACTGCTTCAGGTGGGCCTTTTGTGGGCAAAAAATGGGATGAACTCAAAGATGTTACACCAGAGGAAGCTTTAAAGCATCCCAACTGGCAGATGGGTAAAAAAATAACCATTGATTCGGCCACGATGATGAATAAGGGGCTTGAAATCATCGAAGCCTGTCACCTTTTTGGGGTTAAACTCTCCCAGATTGAGGTTTTGATCCATCCCCAGTCTATTGTCCATTCTATGGTGCGTTTCAAAGATGGGAGCTTCTTGGCCCAAATGGGTGTGGCAGATATGAAAATGCCCATTGCCAGTTGTCTCTTTTGGCCAGAGATGGCTGCCAATGTGGTTGGACCATTAAACTTTACAGCAGGGCTAAATCTAACCTTTACGCAAGCCAAAATGTCAGATTTTCCTTGTTTGGCCTTAGCTAGAGAAGCCTTAGCCCTTGGCACTCAACAGTGTGTGGTGCTCAATGCTGCCAATGAGGTTGCTGTGGAGTTGTTTTTGGCCGGAAAAATTCCCTTTACAGCAATTCCTAAGCTTATTGCCTATGGCTTAGAAACCTATGCCAAGCATGAGCAAGATTTTGATACCTTTGACGAAGGCGCCTCAGTTGGTTCAGATGTGCCAAATTTGCTAAAATTTGTTGCAGATAACTTTCAAATTATTGAGCATATTGATCAAGAAACCCGTAGGTGGGTGCGAGATGCTCATGGAGAATTTTAGTGGTAACTGTCATTGCGATCATTGTGGTGTTAGGTGGGCTCATCTTTTTTCATGAGCTCGGCCATTTTTCTGTGGCCAGAATGTTTGGCATGGGAGTTTCCACTTTTTCCTTAGGCTTTGGACCTAAGTTACTCAAATATAAACGTGGTCAAACTGAATATGCTCTCTCCCTGATTCCTTTGGGGGGGTATGTGGCCTTGGTTGGGGAGAATGATGAAAGCGATATCCCTGAAGGCTTTACTGAAAAAGATTCTTTTGCGCTAAGACCTGCCTGGCAAAGATTTTTGGTTGTCTTGGCAGGTCCTGTGGCCAATCTCATTATGGCCTGGGTCTTATTTACTGGCCTCTCTTTCTTTTGGGGAACACCTGTTCTTTTACCTGATGTGGGTGGAGTGCAAAAAGATAGTCCGGCTGAGCGGGCTGGGATTATGGCTGGCGACCATATCATAGCCATTAACGGTAAACAGTTAGAAGCCTGGGAAGATTTGAGCCAGATTATTTCTGAGAGCAATGGCGGAAAACTTGAGTTTGAAATTGCTAGACCTGATGGTGAAACCTTAAATACATTAAAATTTACTCTCCAGGCTGAACGTTCAACAAGAAAGACCATCTTTGGCGAAGAGGAAACTGCCTGGCTAGTTGGTATTCGAGCCAAAGGTAACATCAAAAAACGACCTGAATCTTTTGGCAGAGCCATTGTTTCTGGTTTTCGTGAGACTTGGCGGATGATTGATTTGACCTGCCAGGGCTTTGTCAAATTGATTGAACGGGTTGTGCCCATAGATCAAGTTGGTGGCCCCATCATGATCGCCCAGTTGGTTGGTGAACAGGCCAATCAAGGTTTAGCTGGTTTATTGGCCCTAACGGCTTTGATTAGCATTAACCTTGGAATATTGAATCTTTTGCCCATCCCAGTCCTAGATGGTGGCGCAATTTTGTTCTGCTGCATAGAGATGGTTATTAGACGCCCTGTTAACCGCAAGGTACAAGATTATGCCATGCGTGTGGGAGCAGGATTACTGATATTGCTTATGATTTTGGCCACATATAACGATGTTGTTAGGATTGTTAAGGGATAATGGCTAAATTTGAAAATTTTACCCTTATTTTGGGTGCCGATTATAGGAGTGTTTGGGGGATATTTTATAATCAAACCGGTACTTGCATCAAATTATCCCTTAGCCGCCAGTTGGCTCATAAATTTTTCTTCAATCTGATTTTTATTATTGATCGCTTGGCCGGAGAGGATGCTATTAATTTAAAAATAGCCTGTGCTGCTAATCAAAAGCTTGATGAAGCTTTAGTTATAATTTTGCTTCTCCTAAAAACGCGTGATCCTGCATCCATCTCTCTTAACAACATAGCGCAGATTAATCTTTTGGAAGCTTGCGCTCTTGAATTTAAGCTGCGCTTAGGCTTAGCTAATCAAAAACGCATTTTTGCTTTTGCGCCCATAGCAGAAGAATCGTTTTATGTTCAACGCTTTATCTGCCAAGATGAGGGTGTAGTAGCTGAAGGACCAATTGAGACTGCAAGCCTCGCTCTGCTTAAAGTTATCCAACCGTCAGATTATCTCTGCGGTCTTCCGCTAGCTAATTATCATGGTCTGACCAACATTCTTACCCCAAGTCAGATATATGGTGAGATAGAGCCAAGTGCTGACATACTCATGGATTTAGCCAACAAGGCTAGCTATAACGAGATAGATATTGCTAGCCTCGAGGGGACCATAGCCCAACGAGAGAAACATTCTGAAGCAAGCTTGTCATTTTCTGATCTAACTTTGGTTTTAGATGCCACCAAAGGCTTACGCGTCATTATTTTTGATGCCATGACCATTCATTTTAGCCAGAGCTGGTCTTTACATAACCAGGGCACAGAAATTTTAGTTCCAATTCTCTATCATGCCGATGCGATTTTTGGCTTAACAAAGCCTAGGTTTTCTAAGATTGCTTGTGTTCTTGGACCAGGTTCTTTTACAGGCATTCGTTTGGCCCTAACTACAGCCCAAGCTTTGGCTAGATGCTCTGAGACACAGTTGTGTGGAATAAATTCATTGGCTGCCCTATGCCTATCAGCTAAGCTTAAGTATGATTTGCCAGAGGGATCTGTGCTTTGGGCTGTGACATCTGCTTACAGAAATTTGTTCCATCTGCAAAAGTATCTGGTTGTCCAGGATAGTGTTTGCCCTCAAACTGAACCTATCTTAGCAGGATCTGAGCAGTTAGCTCAAAGTCTAGATAAGTCAGATTATCTTTGCGGTGACGGTCTAGTTAAAAATTTAGATCTCCAAAATTTAGTTTTGAAAGATCATTTTTTAAATAATGTGCTTGAAGCATCAGATCAAGCGTTGGTTCGATTGGCCAAAAGTGCTATCTATACTAAAAAGGATTTAGAGCCGCTCTATGTGCGGCCTTGCGATGCAGTTGATAACTTGGAACGCTTGGCCATCCGTCAAGGGCTTAAGCCAGATGAGGCTAAAACAAACTTTGAGCATATTTTGCATAATAAACCAAGTAGTAGCATCTAGCTTTAACTTTTTGGACTGTCTTTATTAAGCTTAAAATCTATTCTACTGCTAGATGTAGTGATTGTACGCAGAGATGTTATGATATAGTATTTATACAATTGGTTTCTTTTGATAAGACTATTTTTGTAAATGGCACAGAAATGGTATACTTTTAAATTTAGTTCACGTTAAATTAAGTTAAAGTTTTTTAGCTTAATTTTAGTTCATTTCAGTTTAGTTCAGTTTAACATTATTCAATATTGTTTAATGTTTTGTTTGAGATTATTTTGTCTACACGGAGAAAATTTTTTTATGTTCTATGTGTTTTAGATTTTTAGAATTTATTTTGCTTTTTATCCTCCGTCTTATCTATTTTTTTATTTTATAAAGTAAAGATAAGTTTAAAAATAGCTTAAAGATTAAGTTAGCAAAATAAAAGCTTATCTTAATATTTTGATTGATTGCTACTCCAAATGATTCTAATGCTTATTTTGAATCGTTTGGAGTAAAATTTTTTAGATTGTTTGATATATATCTGTAATTACAAATCTCCCTCAGATATCTATTACATGTTTTTATAGGGTAAATGATGAATAAATGTGTAGTTTTATTTTCGGGCGGTCAAGATAGTACCACCTGTCTTTTATATGCATTAAAGAATTTTGGTTCTGTCTTTACTCTAGGCTTTAGCTACGGTCAGCGTCACAGCCAAGAACTAGATTGCCGCCAAGATATTTTGGCGCAGATTAGGCAAAATAAACCTGAGTTAGCTAGGAAGTTAGAATCAGATTTTGTCTGTGATGTGACAACTCTAAGCTCGCTCACAAGTAGTGCCTTAACATCTGACAGACCAATCGAACGTGTCGGAGATTCTCTACCAACATCCTTTGTGCCAGCCAGAAACTTAATTTTTTTAAGTCTAGCTGGATCTTTTGCTTATGAGCATGATGTTCAGACGATTATTATGGGCGTTAGCCAAGTCGATTATTCAGGATATCCTGACTGCCGAGAGCCAGCCATCAAAAGTATGGCCCAAAGTTTAACCCTAGGTCTTGATCGGCCAATGGAGATTTTGACGCCTTTGATGTCTTTAAGTAAAGCTGACACTTTCAGTTTAGCCATGAGTTTGGCCGGTAGTTGGGGCTTAGACTTAATTGTTGAGCACACGCTAAGCTGTTACCTAGGTGATATGAGCCATAAGAATTCCTGGGGCTATGGCTGTGGAAAATGTCCGGCCTGTGTTTTGCGCTGCCATGGCTATGAAGAGTTCGTGGCAAAAACTTCAACCAATGCTTTAACTTAAGACTTTAACTAAGACTTTAACTAAGATTTTAACTAAGATTTCGCACCAAGATTAAAAGAACTAGGATGCTTGTTTGTCGGACGCTTTACAAGGGCTTTTTTGGTTAATCAATTGGTCATAGCATCTGGCGATAATTTGGCGATAAAAAGTTAGCCACTGGTTAGCCAATTTGGGGATGCTATTAACACCCTTGATTTTATTAGCTTTTTTAAGACGTTCGAAAATCTACGAAACTCGGTCTAATTTTTGTTTGTTGGCGAAAAATGTCCGGATGTGCTTGCTACGTCAGGGTTTTAAAGTTTTTTGGCGCGAAATTCGATTTATGCTTCAGCTTATGATTTTGCAGTAGGATATCTTCTATCAGACACTTAAAGGGCTTTTTCTACGCCATGCTATCGCTAATTATATCAGGCGACAATTTGGCGATAAAAAAGTTAGACACTGGTTGGACAATTTGCGATCCTCTTCAATTCCTTGATTTTATTAACTTTTTTAAGATCACCGAAAAACTACGAAACTCGTGTTGCGTTTGTTTTGTTTTTTGGCCGATCGGATTTCAAAAGCAAATTTGTCCAGCTTTTAGGCGACCTCGTTCCCCCAGTCTGCCTGTTTCTTGGGGTTTGCGGAATTTCAGTTTAGTCTGCACGAACAGTAGAGCAGATTTTTTGCCTTCAAAGTTAGGCGGCAATTTTTGCCTATTTGGGTTGGCAAGTTTTAGCTTTAAAATTTGTTTGCCGCTTGGTTGAATAAGCTTAGAGCAAACTTGGATTGCGGTTAAAGAAATCTTGCGGCTACATCGCTATCTCCTTTATCTTTAGTCTTGGCCAGATCAAGTTTTAGCTACCGTTAGCAGTGAAGCCTTTGTATCTCATGATGGTAGTGAGATTTGGCGGATGGCTTGATTTGTTTGGTCTTTTTCGTGGTTGAGTGGTTTTAAGTGGCCAAGATGTGGCCTTGAATCCATTTTTTCGGCCTTTGTCAGCATTTGAGGGGGAATAGGAACAGCTTTTGCATGGAAGTTAGCAGCGTCAATTTGCTCCAAGGAGGCAAGCTCATGGAAAAAACTTTTAGATATAGAAATAATGATCTTGGCGTCTGCGTTCCAACCCATCAAGAGAGGATGAATTCTATGCTTTCAGCTGAAAATGCCGCACAAGCTCAAGCCCTTAATTATAGCACCAGGCCCACAACTCCCCATATGCCTTCCCCGACAGAGGTGGAGCAAACTTTGACGATGGTGGAAACTGAAGCCCAAAATCAGAACGAAGATTTGTTGCAAGTGCATGCTGGCTTGGATAAGGAACGTGTTTCTAGGCTCTTGGCCCTTTTGCGTTAATTTATGCTTAAGGATCAGGGAATTGTTTTTTTAGCACGGAAAAATTTGCCTATCAGCTATTAGCCTATAAATCTCTGTCTTTGGTTTAAAAAGAAACTAGCCATTTCTTTTCATTTCACCACTGTTTTTTTGGTTTTCATTGCTTAATTTCAATTTTACCGTTTATCAAATCAAACAATCATCTATTTAATAATCTTGTAAACATAGTACTATCTCTATATATCAAAAACAGAAAAATGGTTTAATATCTATTTATCCATATTTAAACTATTATTTTAATGAAAATATCTTTAATCATAAACCTAAGCCTAGACATTGATATAAAAACTAAAACAAAAACTGAAACTATAGATATATCTAGTTTTAAAACTGAAGTTAAAATTCTATAAACAACTAAAGATTGTTGTTTATATGTTTATCTATTTATTGTTGTTATCATATTTTTTGATGTAAAGTTTTATCCATTGATTTATATTTTTTAGGGAGTGAGCAAGTAGTGTATTTCCCTAGTTCACCACAAGTCACATTGTTGACTCTTCATTACGGGTATATTTTTACCCGTAATGATGTTGGTGAAAAAATACTACTTTATTGTTAAATTTTGAATGTTTCATAATTTTCTTTCCGTATACTATTAACCATAATTTTTGATTAGACCATCTCCTAGCTGATTCTACCGTTCTTGCCACGAATTGCTTAAAAAAATACTCTTATTTTTTCCGCCATCGTTTTTTTAGCCCATGCTTATTTGTGTTTTAAAGCTGTCGTCTACTACCTGTTGTGTTTAGTTTTCCCGGACCTTAATATTTATGAAATTTCAAAAATAAAAAACAGGACAAAAAATAGATTTAGCACGGCCTAAACACAAAAAGTTAACCTTTTCTTGTTCTACATTCTTTTAAATTCAAGGCTAGTTGTGGATCACAGGACAAGGAAGATTGGTTTGTCTTGAGCTAACTAAAAATTTGGGCTATCCAGGTACAGCTACCCAGTAAGGCAAGAAGGCCAGAAGGCAAAAAGCCAAGAAAAATGAAATTTTAGCGCTCTTTTTGAGATGCCTAAGAATGCCTAACATGGCCAAATAGAGCCTAAGACAGACTAACGTAATCTAGCATACTCGCGCAAAATCACTTGTTTAGAGCAAGAAAACTAGATTTTTGACACCATAGAGCGAGAACAAATATTGGAAGAGTCTTTTAAAAATAGATCAAGCTGCTTGACAGAAAAGATATATTCAATAAGATGCGTTTAATAATGGTTAAGATCAAATTTCAAAGATTTTTCTTAAGCTGATTTAATGATTATTAAACAAAGCAAATTAAATATCTAGAAATCTAGAGATCTAGTCTAAAAGAGTGATAATTACAAAACAATCATAAATATCATACAAAAAAATAAGCCAAGATTTAAAAGGTCCGATTTAAAAGATATGATTAAAATGACCTGATTAAAAAGATAGGATCAAACAATATTAACTGTCATTACACTCAAAGGTATTTAGACTAAAACTAACGGTAGTATGATCTAACAAATCATCCTCAACGATAAAAATGATCTAAGTCCATGGCGGTTAGATTAATGAAGAAGCATCTCAAAGTAAAAGCATTTTTGGGGCTGATACTCATATTTTCATTAGTCAATATTTTGCTGGCAAGATCTCTTCTGGCCCAGGACAATATAATAGCTAACGGGTTAACAGAAAATCTTCCGGCAAACTTATCCTCAGAAGATAAACTAAATCTTAGCTGCCTTATGGAATCTTATCCTGATATTTGGGGAGTTCAAGAGGATATACAAGGCATCTGGCTAATTTTTAAAAATGGGGAGCGTGTTCTCTATAGCCAAAATTCAAACAATATTTACGAAAATAGTCTAAACACATCCCCTTTAAGTGTTGATGTGAAGAGAAGTATGGAACAACCATACGTTCTTGAACCAGAACGCCCCGAAACACCAGAAGGCTATGCGCCAGGGCGCAAACGTTCCTATGCCTTGTTTTCTGCCCTTTATGGCAAAACCAAAGCCCAGGTTCAAGCAAACTTGCGGCCAGTTAGAATCTTAGGCGGTCATTGGTCCTTTGTCCCACAAGCAGCCGAGGCTTTTAAGGAAGCAAGTCTAGCCATTATGACCAAGCTTGCCCAAGATCGCAGTTTAAAATCTTGGCTTAAGGGCAATGGGTCTTTTTGTTGGCGGAAAATTGCCGGTGAAAGTGTTTTAAGTGTCCACTCTTTTGGCATTGCCTTTGATATTGGTGTGGGTCATGGGGCTACTTATTGGCGCTGGTGCAAAAAGCGCCCCCATCCTTTGCAAAAAACTTATCCCAGCGCGATCGTGGCTAGTTTTGAAGAAGCAGGTTTTATTTGGGGCGGCAAGTGGCATGAATATGATTTAATGCATTTTGAATATCGCCCAGAATTGATCTGCAAAGCCAAACGTCTCAGAAGACAATCTTACGAGCCTTTGCCCATGAACCAGGGCCAAGAATCAAAAGCTAGCGGAAGATATGTTTGGCCTAAACGACAAGGCTTCTTTTCGGATTAGTGGCTATATTTTTTTGGGTGAGATCGCATACCTAACCCAAGGCTTTTAGCACCAAACCAACCTTTCCAACCAAACTCTCAAGCCATTTGCAACTACAAAAGAGTCTTAGCTATGACCAAGCCAGAAGCATTTTTTATTTTTGTCCTATTTGGCAAGCTATAGTAAACGACAAAAGTCTTTTTTCTAGATTTTTTCTAAAGAGGCGGATCGGTTCGAACCGCGCTAGATAATTAAGGCTAAAAATCGATACTATAAATTTTTTCTAGATAAAAGAGCTATGTCGCTTACTATATAAGGCAATTTTTTTCTTTCTGGCTGCAATTTAGCAATCTGTAGGCTAATTATTTATAGCTCCCCATGATTTCCCGGCGGAATAGCCCCGCTCTCAATTTGGCAAACACTAGCTATTTTTTTCTCTGTGGGGAGCCAATTCAGCCAAAAAACCTTCCTGAACATCAAAACCAAGTTCAATAGCTTTGTCGCAAGCAGCAATGGCCTCATCATAACGCTCTAGATCAAAGAGAGCTAAGGCCAAATTGTTCCAGGCTGGAGCAAAAGTTGGTTCTTGATCAATGATTTTGCGGCAAGCAGCTTCACAGCCTGAGAAGTTGCCCTTCATATAATAGGCTGTAGCCAGTTCATTGCGGGCCTGGATAAAATTGGGACTCCAATCAAGGGCTTTGGTTAGATATGAGATGGCTTTATCGGGTTTGCCTTGTTGAATATAAACAAAAGCAATGTTGCTTAGGGGCACAGCATATTTGGGGCGGCAATTGGCCGCCTCTTCGTTGTAGCGTAAACAACCTTCCAAATCGCCCCTCTGTAAACAAATGCCCCCCAATTGCACATAA
Organism: Desulfovibrionaceae bacterium; assembly: GCA_017455745.1. Lineage (GTDB taxonomy): Bacteria > Desulfobacterota > Desulfovibrionia > Desulfovibrionales > Desulfovibrionaceae > Desulfovibrio. The sequence goes on from JAFSZE010000193.1 coordinate 21,482, forward strand.
GCTTCAGCCATGCGCGGTGAGTTGCGTACGGCGTTTAAGAGACACTCTTCGGCCCCAATGAAATCACGTTTGGACAAAAGTGCTTGGGCCAAATTATAGTGGTGGTTGGCACATTGATCATTTTCAGCAATGGCCGCTTTCAGATCCTTGATGTATTCATCAATATCAGTGTAGGATTCTTTCATAATTAGGCTCTGTATCGCTAGACTAAAGCTAAAGGCTAACGAGAAATATATGTTGGGCAAAATTGGACAAGTTGGCTTTAAATTGACCAAACTTTGATTGCCTAGATTGAACTGCCAAAACCATTGGGTTGGAAACTTTTCTCGCGAAAAAGTTAAAATTGCTGCAGCAACTGCTAAAAGTCATTGAGGTTTTATAGGCCAAAAAGAGTCTTGCGCTTAAGCTTTTTAGGCTTAACCTTCTATGCGACCTTCTTTTTTCAAAAGCTCGTAATACCAGAGGGCAAAATCAAAAATTCCGCGATACTTTTCATTTTTAGTAATCACTGCCATGGCAGAGTCAAGGGCCCCTTGACGATATTCTTGACTTAGGTTTTCTGGTGGCAAACTTTTTAAAAAGGCATAGAACAGTTGTTCGGTTGTGCGCATACTCTTATCAACGCGCATATCTAAGGGATGGTTGGGCTCTTGGAAAGGATCCGGGAAATATATCTTCCTAAACGCTAAGTGCTTCTTTGGATTTAGTAGTTTTTATAGGCGACAACCAAATCTTAAATTGGAAAAAATCCATCTCTAGTATGCAATCAGGCGTTATTTTTTTAACTAATATTTAGCAACCTAAATTTTTAGAGAGCCTAAAATATACTAGCAATAATTTTTTTGATCCAAGATTCAAAAGATAAAGATTTGTTTAGCAGATTTCTTCATTTTATAAGCGTATAAAATTTTACTCTTATAAAATTTTAAACTACTAAACTGCCAAACTACTAAATCTATCATCTGACAAATATCAAAATTCTAGGGCTCTAAAATTATAAACTTAAACTATGTCAAGTATAATTGTAGAACTACAGGATATTAGCCAGAAAGATTTACAGCTTCGAAGCTTTGAATCTTTAAAATTTTAATTTTCAAATTTTAAAATATTTAGTCCTTAAGCAATAAAATTCTTGCATTTTTGAATTCTTGAATTATTAAATTCTTAAATCCGTAAATTCTTAAATCCGTAAATTCGTAAATTCGCAAATCAAAAAATATTTTATTAACTTAAAGGATTAAATGTTTTACATATTTGATATAAAGACCAAAAGAGCCTATAGTTTTGACATTTTTTATTATTAAATGCTTAATCGTTCACTTCTTAATCATTTGTTGTCTAACCATTACCGCCTTTAAGCAATTTCTATTTAATTATTTGATGCTTAAAGAACTTAGAGACGAAATATTTACACGTTAAACATCTGCGATTATGCATTTAAAGATAAATCTTTTTTGTTTAAGCTTAATTAGCTAATATATAGTAGAGACTTAGCACTTCAAGGTTTAGGTTTTGATATTTATGTGTTCACGCTAAGGCGCAACTCTTAACGCAGTCTTGCTTATGCAGACCTCTGACACTTTCATGCCAGCGCAGACTATATCTTCACCCATAAAGATTGATTATGGGGCAACATTTTTCTTCCGCCATAAGCTTGCGGTTTTACTTCTCCTCAAGAGAATAGTCGTTGGGGGTCTCCCATATGCTAGGATCTGTCTGGAAATAATATGCCAAACTCTAGAAAATTAAATGCAGAAGTGACGCTCTGTGCGCCCCTTTTTTTCTTCTAGAAAACGACAACTTATTTATAGACAAATCCCTAGCTAGCACTTAGGGCTTTCCCTGCTAAAGACCCATTTTTTTAGCGTTTAGGTAAGATCTATTAGCTATTTTAGATCATTTTAACCTTGCGCCATCCATGCTGTTTTTTCTGCTTTCGCACCACCCAAGCTTGCCGTTTCCAGCTACTGTTTAGGTCGCATGGCTTTAGGGATTCAAAGCATTAAACGTTGAGTTTGTACCGATTGCTCGATACAAAGGGTTCATTGGCATATTTTAGTCTTAGACTATAATTTTTAATCTTTATGCCAGAGAGGTTACCCAGTTGTCGTAGCCCAAACGATCCACAAATTTGCGCCTATTTGGGCGCATTTTTTCGTAGATTTGCCGTTTTAGATCTTCTTGATCTTGAGTTAAGTCTTTGGGGGCTTCAATGTTTTCAAAGATTTTGGCCGGTATGCGTGGGGCCATGGCTAATCCTCCTTTTTGGGTCCGATACCTAGATATTGTTCATCATAGTGAGTTAAGAGAGCCATGGAAATGGGCACATAGACTTGATCTAACTCGGTAAAACGAGACTTGATTGTTGTGGCAATGTCATGACTTAGACTCTCAAGTTGGGCCTGAATCTTATCGAGCTTAAGTGTCGGGTAGTTTTGGCCAGGCTCAAAGGCTGACAGGCCACAGACATGGGCCTTTTGGCCAATTATGGTTGGAATACCGTAGACGCGGCAGGTGATAGGGCGCTTGTCATAGAGCAGACAAGTTTTTTCTTCACTTAGCAAGGGGCAGGGCATTCTAAGTTTGGCCGCTTCGCGCATGAGCTCTTCTTTATCTCTGCCTTCCTTCTCTTCCTTATAGAGATCGCGTTTCAGTCTGGTTAATTTGCGATCAATGTCTGAGGCGCGAGTTAAGATCTCGGAGCGTTTGGCACCATAGTCAAAGGCTTCGCTAAAGGCTTGGTTGATATACATGGCTTCAACTAGCGAAAGATCAAAGAGGGCATAGCAGCAACTGTCACAGCCTTTTTGGCATTTGACACAGTCAGGAAATTGTTCTGCTAGCTTGGCAAAGATCTTATCTGCTTCGAGCCTAAGAGCTTCGTAGCGGGCAAAGATGGGGGTAAGATCAAATTCCATATGATGTTTGACAGGTCTAACCTGTCGCTCTCCTTAAAAGATTATTTGGCTATTTACGTCTAGATCGGCTATCAATATTATGGTAAAATACTAGTGTAGAAGAAATCTCTTTGGGATAATTTTTGCTGGCTAAATTTTATTCTTTTTTGTTAAGTTGTCTGAAAGTTATATTATAAATTTGCATCAAAAACAAAAGTTCTTTAGATATTTAATAGAAACTTAAGCTTTTTAAATTGACAAATGCAATTGACTTATATACTAGATGAGAATCGAAGTAACGAATAAATATACCACGATGCGATCTATTAGAAATCATTCAACTTATAAATGCTTGTAAAAAATTTAAAAAAACATAAACAACTTATAAAAATGCGCAAAATTATCGAAGCTTATCAAAACTTATCGAGATGCAACATTAACTTTACATAAAAATTGCAAAAAATACAAAAAAATACACTATAGCACATTTTAATATTAGAAATTAGAGGCGATCGTTAAAAATTAAAAACTATCAAGAATTTAAAGATTATACATCTAAATTCTTCATTTATACAAATTTAAATTTAAACTATCCTGACTATTAATCAATCCGTCCAAAGTTTAAAATAATAATCTTTTCAAGTAAAAAAAACTAAATTGATTTCATGGCCATGCATAAAAACCTAAATAGATACTTGCAGCCTATTTTCTCTTCAAAAATTTACTATAGCTTGTCTGAAATCTATCAAAAGACATCTAGAATCAATCTAAAACCAATCTAAAATCAAGGAAAACGCATCTAAAATTAATCTAATGTTAGCTGACATCTATTTAAAATCAACTAAAAGCCATCTAAACTACATCAAAAATTATCAAAACCTATGCAAAATTTATTACGACCTATCTAAGATTAATCCAACATTCGCGAACGCCCATTTAAAATCCATCCCAACCTACCTAAATCACATCACAGCTTGTCTAAAACTATCTTAACATTCTTCCAAGCTTATATAAAATTCACCATGGCTTATCTAAAACCATTCAAAAATTCACCCTAAAAACTAAACGTTTTTTAGAAAGTATATTTCTTGTTTCTAGCAAATCCCAAACCCTAGCCAAATTCACGTTATCAATCTCTTTGTTAAGTTTGATTTGGTCAATACCTTTGAGATGGATGTAAATAGCGGTTAGACAGATTAAGAAAAGCATTTATTTGGTTAGCAATTTCAAATTCTCTGTGATTTAGCACAAAAAAGCCGCCAGACAATGATCCGACGGCTTTTTTGGGCCTAAACACCATTCTTGGGGCACATTTAGTGTTCGTCAATCACCCCGACCCGCAAGGGGTCGAGGCTTGCAGTTCATCCACGAAGTCCTAGCGTCATGTTGTAGCATGCTCCTAAGCTTAAGCGTTCGTAAGAACGCATACACACGGTACAGTGTGCCTATGACCGCATCGCCGGGATATTGACGAAGCCCGTTTTTTAGTTCCGCCAGGATATACCCAGCAGACATATACTATTAGCACTTCCAGAAAAGGGGAGTAGCGC
>JAFSZE010000194.1 GCA_017455745.1 Desulfovibrionaceae bacterium
CACTTTAATGTAGGGCATCCTCTTCAAACATTGCGGCGGGACGTAATATAGCATAATTATAATATGATTGTATTATAATTATTATATGCTTATAATATGTCCATGATATCACACTCCCCGTCATCAAAATACCCTGATTATATAATCGCACTATGATTTCTAGACATTTTATAACCGACATACAAATTTAAAGAACTTTTTATACTTTTATACTTTTTACTTTTTACTTTTTACTTTTTTACGTTTACTTTACTGTTCTACTATTACTGTATTTTAACGCAAATTCATTCCAAAATACTTGGAATTTTTGATCTTTTCTAATTTTTGGCTAGCAACAATTTTGCCTAAGTTTTGTGCAAAAAGCTTAAGTACTTACATATGCGACTTGGTCTTAGCCAAAGTAAAACCTTTGACTTATGCTTTAGTTTCGCAAGATAAGGAGCAGACATGAGCAACATTGCCTCTATTTGGGGTCGCGAAATTTTGGATTCACGCGGCAACCCGACCGTTGAAGTGGAAGTCACCTTAGAATCAGGTGTTAACGCCAGGGCCGCTGTGCCCTCCGGAGCTTCAACCGGAACAAGGGAAGCTTTAGAATTGCGCGACGGAGAAGATCGCTATAACGGTAAAGGCGTGCTCAGAGCCGTGGAACACGTCAACAACGAAATTGCCGAAGCTTTAGTTGGCGAAGACTGCCTACAGCAAGTGCGTTTGGATAATCTGCTCCTTGATCTTGACGGCACCGATGCTAAAACCAATCTCGGCGCCAATGCCATGCTTGGCGTTTCCATGGCCTGCGCTAGAGCCGCTTCAAATCTCTTGGGCTTACCGCTCTATAAATATTTGGGCGGCATCAATGCCAAAACCTTGCCCTTGCCCATGATGAATATCTTAAATGGTGGCGCCCATGCCCCCAACAATTTGGATATTCAAGAATTCATGATCATGCCTGGCGGCGCTGAAACCTATCGCGACGCTTTGCGCATGGGTGCTGAAATCTTCCACACCCTCCAGAAAATTTTGCGTGCCGATGGCCATGTGACTAGCGTGGGCGATGAAGGTGGCTTTGCACCCAACCTCAATAGTCATGATGAAGCTTTTAGCTACATCATCAAAGCCATTGAGGAAGCTGGCTACAATCCTGGCTCCGAAGTCTTATTAGCCATTGATGTGGCCTCATCAGAATTCTATAAAGATGGCAAATACGTGCTCAAAGGCGAGAACAAAGTCTTCTCCAACGCTGAGATGGTCGCCTGGCTTGAAGAATTCACCCGCAAATATCCCTTAATCTCCATTGAAGACGGTATGGCTGAAAACGATTGGGATGGCTGGGCCATGTTGACCTCAAGCTTAGGTGATAGAGTGCAACTGGTGGGCGATGATCTTTTCGTCACCAACAGCAGCATCTTGGCTGAAGGCATTGAGAAAGGTATCGCTAACTCTATTTTGATCAAATTGAACCAGATCGGTACCGTTACTGAGACCATGGATACCATCCAGATGGCCAAGGAAAATGCCTACACAACCGTCATTTCCCACCGCTCTGGCGAAACCGAAGACACCTTCATTGCCGATCTAGCCGTAGGCGTCAATGCCGGTCAGATCAAAACAGGTTCTCTCTGCCGCTCTGAACGTATGGCCAAATACAATCAATTATTGCGTATCGAAGAAGAATTGGATGAAAATTCTGATTTCTTTGGTTCCTGCATGATGGATTACTACAATCAATCTAGAAATAGCTAAATTTAAATCTTAACTCATGGCAGGTCTGCGCCTAGTGCCCAGACCTGCTCTTTTTTTCGAAGAAACGCTAAATTCTACTACTAATTTTGCTAGATTTTTGAAACATGGCCCTCTGTGCATATTCATCTATTTTAGAGCACAGTTACCTGATTGCCTCCAATATTACGTGTAAATGTAATATCATCTTAAGATATTTTTGTATGGACCTGTCTATAAATAAGTTATCGTCTTCTAGAAGAAAAAAAGGAGCGCACAGAGCGTCACTTCTCTAATTAATTTTGTAGAGTATTGCATATTATTTCCAGATGATCCTATGTATAATAGTCATAACTACTCATAAATAGCCATAAATAAACAAATTTACAAGATGCCCAAACTACCAATTGCTCTAACATCTTTTTCAAAATTACGTGGCAACAATTTTCTTTATATTGATAAAACACATCAGCTTGAACATTTAATTGATAGTGGCTTAACATTTTTTCTGTCCCGTCCAAATGGTTTTGGAAAATCCTTGATGCTTTCAACCATTGCGGCCATATTTAGTGGACAAACAGAATTATTTAAAAATCTTGCTGCTGAAAAATTAGTCAGTAAATTTGAGAAAAAACCGCATCCAATTCTATATTTTGATCTAGCACAAATCAATGTCCAAGATTATAACTGTCTAGAAAATTCATTTCAAACCATACTTCAAAATGCTGCTCAAAAATTTGATCTAGAATTTAAAAATTTAGCAAAATTAACAATTTCAACTGTCATTGAAACGATTTATCATAAATTTGCATCTCCAGTTATTCTAATCGATAATTATCATCAGCCAATTATAAACTGTCTTGATAATTCTAAACTACTAAAATCGTTATACTATAAACTTAGATTATTTTACGATGCTATTACATCATCAGATGACTACACATATTTTACCCTGATAACTGGTTGTGAAAAATATAACTACTCTGGAATTTTTTCAACTATACATAATATTTATGACATCTCGAGTTCCTCTGATTATGCTGACATATTAGGCTATACACAGAAAGAACTAGAGGATAATTTTGCTTATTTTATAGAACGTAATGCCAAGAATGTCGGCTTAAATATACCAGATTATTTGAACTTATTAAAAGATCAATGTCCACAATTTTGTTTTGATGGGAATACTAACGTTTATAATCCAAGCAGCATTATACAATTTTTAACACAAAATAATTCTAATAAACATTTTTCTTATATCAATAAAAATCAGTCAAATAGAATTAAGGTCTATACCACTATAAATCACGGAGATACGTCTTTCCTTGCCGATAGAGCAGATAAATTCTATGTGGATAAATCCAACTTATTGATCCATACTAACGACCTTATTAATTCATCTGATAAATATATTTGCATTAGTAGACCAAGGCGTTTTGGTAAAACAATTTCTGTAAATATGGTTGCAGCTTATTATGATCTAACAGCTAATGCTCAAAAAACATTTTTTGGATTAAAGATTACCCACGATAAATCCTTTTTAACTTTTGCAAATAAATATATTCTCATTAAACTTAACATTGCTGATTATCTAAGTAAAACACATAATATTGATTCTCTTCTAAAAAATATAACTCATGATGTTACATCGGATTTATTAAAGCAATATGGTTATGAGCATCCAGAAAATGATTTAAATAATTTAATGGCCTCCATCACTTCAGCAACAGGTCTGCAATTTATCATTGTTGTAGATGAATGGGATTGTATTTTAAGAGAATTAAAAAATAAAAAAGATGAACAAAGAATTTATTTAGATTTCTTACGTTACTGGTTTAAAGATAAACACCATATTGCCCTTGTCTATATGGCAGGAATATTGCCTATAAAAAAATATGGTACCCACTCCGCTCTAAATATGTTTAAAGAATATTCTATGCTTAAAGCATATCAGTTTAGTGAATTTGTTGGATTTATCGAGCCTGAAGTTCGAAAGTTATGCCAGATCTATAATCGTGATTTTGATGCCTGTAAAATATGGTACGATGGATATCAAATTCAAAATTTTACATCAATATATAACCCAAGATCAGTTAATCAATATATACGTTCTGGAGATCTTGATACATATTGGAATAAAACTGAAACTTATGAAGCTCTACAAGATTATATTTTTATTGAAAAATATGGCCTACGCGATATTATAATTAATTTACTAGCTAATGACTCTGTCCGTATAGATCCGAACAAGTTTACCAATGATATGACGACTTTTAAGTCTCATGATGATGTTTTAACATTACTGGTTCACTTAGGCTACCTATCATATGATGCAACTACATCTTCCGTCCGCATCCCCAATCAAGAAGTTGCCCGTGAATTTATAACTTCAATTAATACTGATGGCGGTTGGCCCATTATAGTCGAAGCCATTACCAATTCTGCTAAATTACTTGAGGCAGTATTTAATGGTGATACTCATGCTGTAGCCTCCGGAATCCAAAAAGCCCATTTGGAAACAAGCATTCTGCAATATAATGATGAAAACGCTCTTGCTTATACCATATATTTAGCCTTCTACGCTGCCCAAGAAAAATATACCATTGTGCGTGAATTCCCAACTGGCCTAGGCTTTGCAGATCTCCTCTTTTTACCAAGAGAAAAGTGCATGGAGCCAATTTTACTAATTGAGCTTAAATGGAACAAATCGGCAGATTCGGCCATAAACCAGATTCATAAGCGTCAATATCCCAATTCTCTTAAAAATAGATCTTGTCCAATTACACTTGTTGGCATTAACTACGATAAAAAATCAAAAGAGCATACTTGTATTATTGAAAAAATTTACTTGTGATTTAAACTGTAGCTGCACTTATATTACATTTAAGACAGATTTTTGCACAACATAGATAAGTGCAGATGCGCATAACTTGTTTATGGTTCATTGATTTATGTCAACACTTCTTATCAAATGTAATAACTGCACTTTTAACTGTGACTTTATTTTTACTATTGGCTTTCATATTGACCATGCAACTTGCTTTAATTTTATGATTTTTGATTAGCGCGAGCTATAAGTTTTGATCAACACTTACGTCTACTGTATTTTTTTATTTTGCATTGTTTATTTTAAATCTTACGCTAACACCTAACAACTAATTTAACCATAACTAATCTCTAGACATATCAATCTTGGAGCTATCTTTGTGATTATTCTCGATGGAAAAAGGACCGCCCAAACTATCCGCTCCGAACTTAAAGCACGTGTAGATTTGGCCACTGCCAATGGCTCAAGATCTCCAGGACTTTGTGTCATAAACGTAGGAGAAAACAAAGCCTCGCTGACCTATGTGCGCAACAAGACTTTAGCCGCACAAGAGGTCGGTATTCGGGCCGAAACGTGTCAATTAAACGCTGAAACGCCAGAAGATGTGCTCTTGGCCAAAATTTCTGAGCTCAATCATCGCCATGACATTGATGCCATGTTGGTGCAGTTGCCCTTGCCAGCCCATATCAGCGCTAGCAAATGTTTATTGGCCATTGACCCGGCCAAAGACGTTGATGGCTTTCATCCAGAAAATGCCGGTCGTCTAACCTTAGGTATGCCTGGGATCAAACCATGCACACCTATTGGTATCATGGAGCTGCTACGCCGCTATAACTTAAGCTTACAAGGTTCCAAAGCTTGCGTTGTGGGGCGCTCCAATTTGGTTGGCAAACCCTTGGCCCTTCTTTTGGCTGAACCACTAGAATTTGCCAATGCCACAGTCACCCTTTGCCATTCAAAGACTAGAAATTTAGCCAACGAATGTCGTCAAGCTGATTTTCTCTTTCTAGCCATGGGCCAGCCCAAGTTCATTACGCGAGAATATGTCAAAGAAGGTGCCGTAGTCATTGATGTGGGCATCAATCACACCAAAGATGGATTGTGTGGCGATGCTGATTTTGAAGCCTTAAAACCAATCGTCAAAGCCATAACCCCTGTGCCTGGCGGAGTAGGTCCCATGACTGTGGCCATGCTTTTGCAAAACACCATCAGTGTTTGGGAAAAAAATATGCATAAACGCGGCGCATAATTGGCGCCAATTTCTCTAAACTCATGCAATGGGGCTTGCAGAAAGCAAGCCTTAAATTGTTAAGCAAGCTTTTTCAATGTGAGGAGCCAAAATGTACCGCAATGCCAAAAATGTGGGCTATTATTTGATCGGCCAAGGCAGTCTGGCCCAATTGGAAGATATCTTAAATGAGAGGCGTCAAAAAATAGCTGGTCCGGCCATCTTTTTCTTGGATCATTTTTTCCAAAACCAAGATTTAGCCAGTAAACTGCCCAAAAAAGATACAGATCTTTTGATCTATGTGGATACAACAGAAGAACCGACAACCGAAGGTGTGGATAGCTATCGCGATCAAGCCAAAGCCTTTCTTGATGGCCGCACGCCCTGCGCTCTTTTGGCCTTTGGCGGTGGTTCCACCATGGATACCTGTAAATGTGTGGGCAATTTGCTGACAAACCCAGGAAATTCAGCTGACTATCAAGGTTGGGATTTGGTTAAAAATCCTGCCCCATACAAGATTGCTCTGCCAACCTTATCTGGCACAGGTTCTGAGACCTCCCGCACAGGTATTGTCATGAATAGTGCCAAGAATATTAAGCTTGGCATGAATAGCGATCTAACCATGTTTGATCAGGTTATTTTAGATCCCGATCTAACAGCATCTGTGCCCCGCAATCAATTCTTCTATACCGGTATCGACACCTATATGCACTGCTTTGAGAGCTTAACAGGCTCTTACCGCAATGCCATCGTTGATGCGCTCTCAGCCAAAGCCATTGATCTATGCAAAGAGGTCTTTCTGTCAGATGACATGATGGAGCCAAAAAACCGCGAGCTTCTGATGATCGCCTCCTTCATCGGTGGCATGGCTGCAGGTTTTGTGGGCACTGTCCATCCAATTTCGGCAGGCTTAAGCATGGTTCTCCATATGCACCATGGTCTAGCCAATTGCTATGCACTGTCAGTCCAAGAAGATATCTATCCTGAACAGTACAAAGATTTTATGACCATGATGGCCAAACAAAAAATTGATCTGCCTAAAGGCATCTGTGCCAATTTAACTGACGACCAATTTACAGCCCTCTATGAAGCTAGCATTGTGCATGAAAAGCCACTTAGCAATCGTTTGGGCCCCAATTTCAAAGAAATTTTCACCAAAGAAAACGTAATTAGCAGATTTAAACAGATGTAGATTAACTAACTTGGGAGATTATATGGAGACAAAAATCAATTTTAGCGGTCGTTCAATTCAATATACTGAAGATGAAATCGCCTGCGTAGTGCAAGCCATGCGCGATGCCGAGCCCTTAACCCAAGGGCGCTATATGCGGGCTTTTGAAGAAAAGTTTGCTACCTATCAAGGTGTTGCCAAAAACTCCTGCTACACCACCTGTAATGGCTGTGCTGCCTTAGAGATGAGTGCCCAGCTCTGCGATTTTAACCCTGGGGATGAATTTGTCATTCCCTCCCACACCTTCACTGCCTCCTGCTATCCCTACATTAAGCATGGTGGCCGTCCTGTCTTTGCTGATATTGATCTAAAAACCAGAGTGGTCACAGCTAAAACCATCGAAGCTGCCTTAACCCCAAAAACTAAAGTTGTGGTTGTGGTCCATCTCTATGGCTTTGCGGCTGATATGCCAGAAATTGTTGATCTCTGTCGCCAAAAAAACTTGCTGCTCATCGAAGACACAGCCCAAGCCATTGGTGCAGCCATTGATGGTCAGAAAGCTGGCAGCTTTGGCGATCACGCCATCTTCTCTTTCCATTCGCACAAAAATTTAACCACCTTGGGCGAAGGTGGTATGCTCTATGTAAAAGATGAGCATAAGGCTAAACTTGTTCCTCTTTTGCGCCACAATGGCCACTGCCCCTATAACTTTGACCAAGAAGATTACTGGAAGCCTGCCATGGGCAATGTGGATTTGCCCTCGTATAATGACCGCACCTATTTGCCTAGCAACTACTCCCTTGGTGAGATCGAATGTGCCCTTGGCGCCAAGATGCTTGACCGCATTGATCAGATCAATGCCGAAAAAAGGGCCCGGGCTCTCAAGTTCATTGATGCCTTAAGTGATTTTCCGGAACTTGAATTTCATCGTGTGGACACAGAACGGCACAATTACCATCTGCTTGCCTGCCGCATGACCAGTGGCCCTAAAAAACGTGATCTCTTTATGCGGACAATCTATGAAGAGTATGGTGTAAAATGTGTTGTGCAATATATCCCCTTGCACCGCTATGATTTTTACCAAAAATTGGGCTTTGGCACGGCCAACACGCCCAATGCTGATCTCTTCTTCGATACCATGATCTCCTTCCCCTTCCAGCATTGGATGGGTGAAGATGATCTCGCCTATTTGCTTGATGCCACTCGATCTGTAATGAAAAAAATTAGCTAAAGATCAATTTCTTAGATCCTTTTTTCCAGCAAGCTTTAAGTCGGCCACAAATTCTTCCTGGCCGCTTCCATCAAGAAAAGATGGAGGTCTTTGTTTGAAAGAGCGTTGCCTTCTGATTCCGGCCATCAAAAAACATGCCGTCATTCCCGATCAACTTGTCAAAAAGTTGAATGGTCGCACCTTGATCGCCAGAGCCCTAGACACTGCCAGAAGTGTCTGTGCGGCCCAAGATATCTTTGTTTTAACCGATAGCCAGGAAATTTCCTTAATCGCCGAGCGTGCTTCGGTTAATTTCCGCTTCAATCAAGCCATGCGCTTTAAATCCCTTGATATTGTAGCGGAAATGCATGATACCCTGGCCGAATTGGCCCAAAGCTACAAGCATTGCCTAATTTATCGGCCCTCATGTCCGCTTTTAACCTGGGTTGACCTGGAAGCTTGCTGGAAAGAATACCAAAAAAGTGCCTCTGATGCCTTAATCACCGTTAAAAAAGTGAAACAAAGGCTCTGGAACATCCGCCAAGGCAATCTGGAACAGCTCCTAGAAGATCAAGAAAACCCTTATGTGGTTGAAAGTCGGGCCGTCATAATTTTACATTTAAGCTTGCTTGAACATTGGGGTGACAAAAACCAAAAAATAAAAATCTACCCCTATTTTTTGGATGAACGGGGCATTGAAATTCAAGGCTATCAGGATTGGTGGATCTGTGAACGGCTTTTAAACTTGCGCCAGATCGTCTTTGTGGTGGCCGGCTTTCCGGCCATTGGCATGGGCCATGTGTTCCGCGCCCTCATGCTAGCCCATGAAATAACTAATCATAAGATTATTTTTGTCTGCACTCGGGATAGTGAATTGGCTGTTGAAAATATTGCCAGACGCGATTATCCCTTGGTCCGCCAAGGCTCTGAACCTTTAGCCACAACGGTTTTAAAGCTAAGACCTGATTTGGTCATCAATGACTTTTTAAATACCCCCATCGAATATATGGAGGAATTAAAGAGATCTGGCTGCAAATGTGTCAATTTTGAAGATGATGGTGCGGGTGGAGAAAGAGCTGACCTAGTCATCAATGCACTCTATGAAAATTGTCAGAGTGATAGCAAGATGCACTATGGGGCCAATTACTTTTGCTTGCGCGATGAATTTTTAGAAGCAAAACGCAATCCCTTACGGGATTGCGTTAAAACTCTGCTCATTACCTTTGGCGGTACAGATCAATATAATTGCACCAAACGCGTTTTAGATATTGTTGAACCTATCTGTCGCGCTCTTGGTATATCTATACGTGTGGTAGTTGGCCCAGGCTATGCGCACTTGGATGATATGGTCGAGCATATAAAAACACTCGAAAATCCGCTTATTCGTTTCACCTATGCCACCAACGTCATGAGCCAAATGATGGAAGGATCTGATTTAGCCATCTGTTCAGCCGGTCGTACTGTCTATGAACTCTGTCATATGCGCATTCCAGGCATTGTCTTAGCCCACCATGAACGCGAGGCCAGACACACCTTTGCAAGACCCAAACATGGCTTTACCTTTCTAGGGCTGATGCAAAAAGTTAATGATATCAAAATTCGCAATGTATTTTTAGCCATGCTCAAACAAGACCGCAGGGCTCGCTTTTGGCACAGACAAGATCAGCTCGATTTTTCCCCCAACAAAGCCCATGTTATTAAGCTTATGCTAAATCTTCTTGATAAATAATTTGAACCATAGCTAATCCAATTTAAGTTCAGTCAAAAGAGCAAGTTGCCTAAGCTTTAGCCGACATTTTTAGTATGTTTTATCGAGAAAATTTAATAACGATTAATAGTTGCTCACAGGTGTTTTTTTGGAGTTTTTTGAGCTCCTTTAAGCTTTGCTAAGCTTTTTAATGTCTTGAATATTTTTAATTTTTTGAGTCTTGCTGAAGTTTTTTTTGCTTTTCAATATTTATCTTTCATAAGACCATATGGCATTTAAGGTAAATTTTTGAAGCATGATTATATCGGAAGTTTAGCTATTCTAGCGTTTGTCGATTTTAAGATCTGTACCGGAAGAGTCAAATTCTGCTTAAAACATAATAGCTTAAAAACCTAGGGCTAGGCCATCGCTCCTAGGATCATTGCTTCCTTCAAATAGATCTTGTTTGCACAAAATCAGGCCAGCCATGCCCATCAAATCCTCATAATCAGCCAAATATTCAATGGGGTGGCCACGACTTCCCAAATCTTGGCCAACACTTTTAGGAATTCTAGCCTCCAAAAAGACCTTGTTGGTTTGATTGCCCCAAGATCGACCATAGAGAAAACGTGGTCTATCTATGGCTTGGGCCACATCCAAATGATAGTCTAAGATCCTAGTCACAAGCTGGGCTTGAGTTTGTGGCTGACCTTCACCGCCCATAGTGCCATAGATAAGATATGGCCGCCCATCTTCTAAAAGCATGGCCGGATTTAAGGTATGAAAAGTGCGCTTTTCTGGACAGAGAGCATTTACATGCTTGGGATCGAGCGAAAAATAGCAGCCACGATTTTGCAAAATAATCCCGGTATTTTTCGGAACAACGGCTGAACCAAAATCATAATAGATACTCTGGATCATCGAAACAGCATTGCCGTCTCTATCCACACATCCTACATAAACAGTATCACCATGCGGATCTAGAGGGCCAAGATCTTTTTGGGCTAGTTTAAGATTGATTCTTGCTGCTTGGGCCTGGCCATGTTTGACACTTAAAAGCTCTTTTACTGGTATATCCACAACTTCTGGGTCGCTTAAGTAAGTGTCTCGATCAAGAAAAGCTTCTTTGGTGGCCTCGATTAAGAGATGATAGTAGTCGCTACTGCCTTCGGCATATTTAGTGAGATGAAAATTATTCAAAATATTCAAGATCACTAATGACGCTAGCCCTTGGGTATTAGGTGGTAAATTGGCTGCCGTATAGCCGCGATAATTTATGCTGATAGGCTCAACCCAATTGGCTTTATGGCTTAAAAAGTCATCTCGACCCAAAAAACCACCATGCTCTTCTATATCGCCAATAATTTGGCTAGCAAGCTCGCCTTCATAGAAATCGGCCCAGCCATAGTCCATCAAACGCTCGATACTTTTAGCTAGGTCTGGCTGACAAAAAATTTGTCCAACTTTTAAAGGGCTATAGCCTGGAAAAAAAACCTTGGCCAATTCTTCGCTTAGGGGATTTTGAGCGGGCGCAAGCTTGTTGGCTTCAAAATATTTCTTGGACCATTTGGCTAAAGATGCGCTGACTGGAAAACCGTCTCTGGCATAAAGTCTAGCACTTTCAAACAAATTGGCCCAAGAGATCTTGGAATTAAGCTCTTTTTGGCTAAAAGTATGCACTGCCTCAAATCCTGAGACCAATCCAGGCACTGTATTTGCGGCCAAATAGCCGCGCTTAGGCATATCCGTATAGCCCAAATTTTCATAGGCAGAAATTGTGGCTTTTTTCCCAGATCGGCCACTAGCATTTAAGCCTAAAAGGCGGCCTTTGGACTTGGCATAGATTAGCCAAAACCCATCGCCACCAAGTGTACACATATGGGGATAAACACAAGCTAAAGTCGCAGCTGTGGCTAGAGATGCGTCAAGAGCGTTGCCGCCACGACGCAAAATATCCACTCCCGCTAGGGTAGCCAAATAGTTGGGTGAGGTGACTAGACCGTGGGTAAATCTGGCTGGTGTTGGCATAGCTTGAAACATCCTTAAATGATCATAAATTGATCGTCTGGGTAATTTAAAAGGCCTTGCCCTAATAATTAGGCAATCAAGTTCCTAGCCCATAATCTTGACAATTTCAGGACCGTCTATATCAGGCGTGATTGGTAATTGGGCTAACCTTTGAAAATCATCCACTGTATCAATATCAAGCTTCAAATCAGGCCTGCATAAAAACTTGTCATCCGGATCAAAAGTTGAAATCTTAAAGTCGCTTGGATGATTCCAAATATAATTTAAACAATGCTCGCGTTCAGATGAAAGCTTAGCCATCCGACCAAGATCCTCTAAAAGCCCAAAACTCAAAATTTCTGCCCCTAAACCATCAGGCCAAAGGTTATTTCTGGGAATATGATTATAGGCGTAATCTGGTTTATGCTTTAAAAAATGTTCGATTAACTGATCAATGGCCTGCCACCAAATTAAGGGATTATCCGCACAAATTCTAACCACAAGATCAGCCGATGTGCTCCTTGCTGCTTGAATATAACGATCTAAAAGATCATTTTCACTGCCTAAAAAATATGGTACGCGGAGACGTTCCAAATGGTCGGCCAAAACCTGGTCCAATTGAGTATCTGGAATGGCCACAATATATTGATCAAGATGTTTCGCTTGGCTTACACGCCACGTTACCCAATTGATGATTGGGATATCACGCAAAGATAATAGTGATTTTAGTGGTAGTCGGCTAGATCCAAGCCTTGCCTGGATAATAGCTACAATTTTAGGATTATCCTTCAAGGTACAATCTCCAAATATATGTAAAAAAATAATGATAGTGGCAGAAGATTAACAGCTGTAACCAAATAGAAATTACATATTACAGTCCAAGCATTTAATTCTATCAATATCATCTAAACTTTTAACTCACACTTTTAAAACGATATTGACAGGCTATATGCCTCAAAAAATAAAGGAGTTTGTATGTCCAATGCTTTAGCCTCCAAACCTGATAGCAAGGGATTTTTTGGAGCATATGGTGGTCAATATGTCCCAGAGCCTTTAAAAGCTCGCTTGAATGAAGTGGCCGAGGCTTTGGCTAGCGCCGAAAAAGATCCCAGTTTTCAGCAACAACTTGAGAGCTTAAATAAAAACTATGCAGGGCGGCCAAGCCCTGTTTTTTACTGTGCCAATCTCTCCCAAAATGGTGCGCAAATTTGGCTTAAGCGCGAAGATTTAAACCACTTAGGCGCTCACAAGATCAACAATACCTTAGGTCAGTGTCTTTTGGCCAAACGGATGGGCAAAACCCATGTGATCGCTGAAACAGGTGCTGGTCAGCATGGCGTGGCCACAGCCGCCACTGCGGCCTTGATGGGCCTTAAATGCACCATCTGTATGGGAGAAATTGATATTGAACGCCAACACCTCAATGTCGCCCGCATGGAAATGCTCGGAGCCAATGTGGTTGCTGCTAAAACTGGCCAGCGCACCCTCAAAGAGGCTGTGGATGAGGCTCTAGAGCAGTGGATTGACGATGATTCCATGTTCTATGTTCTAGGATCTGCTGTTGGGCCGCATCCATATCCGTATATGGTTAGGCTCTTTCAAAGTGTGATTGGTCGTGAGGCCAGAGAGCAAATACTTGAGGCCACAGGCCATTTGCCAGCTGCCTGTATCGCCTGTGTGGGCGGTGGCTCCAATGCCATCGGTCTCTTTACAGGTTTTCTTAACGATTCTGATGTACGTTTGATCGGAGTTGAACCTGGCGGAAGAAGTGATAACTATGGCGACCATGCAGCCTCACTCTGCTTAGGTGAGCCTGGAGTTCTTCATGGCTTCTATTCTTATATGATCAAAAATCCCCAGGGTGGGGCTGGTGAAGTATACTCAATCTCCGCTGGCTTAGACTATCCTTCGGTAGGCCCAGAACATTCCAGCCTTAAAGACTCCGGTCGGGCCGAGTATGTCAAAATTACCGATCAAGAAGCTTTGCATGCCTTTTTAACTCTATCACGCCATGAAGGCATCATCCCAGCTCTCGAATCAGCTCATGCCTTAGCCTATGCTCTAAAGATAGCCCCCCAATTTCCACACGATCAAATCCTTCTTGTCAACCTTTCGGGACGTGGTGACAAGGATGTGAACCAAGTTGAGCGCATCCTAAGGGCAGAAAAAAAGAATCCAATGTAAAAAGTTAGCTACAACAGTTTTAGCATAGTGACACCCCTTGCATATTGGATGACAAAAAAATGGCGAGTTACAGATTCATTGTAACTCGCCGTAAACATCTGCTGATATCATCCATAGAAATAAAAAAGACTTGCGTCAAAAACTTAAAAAATAGAGTACAGTCTGTTTATAATCTTTATGTCATCTCATATTTAGGCTACAATATCACTGATTAATATTTATAAAAAATAATTTAGACAAAACAAATATTTGCTGGAACAAGCAAGTCAGGAAAAACCTACACTTCTTGAATTTAATCGAAAGCTTGCTAAAAAATCTGATTATCTGCATCTCATTCTCAATTATCCATCGAATATTCCCGTAGATGATCTGGTCAAATATTTAAAAAGTTGTCCAAGTAGAATATTGAGAAAAAAGTAGTAGCCAAGAAGACTTAAAAGACTGTATTGTTAAAAAAATGTATAGCGAATCGTAAGTTGTATCCAAGTTACTTTGCGTGCAGTTGCGCTTTATTCCAATTAAGATATTTATAAGATGTATTTAAAACCAGTAAACTTATCTTTTAGTTTATCAAACCTACCATACAACGCTCTACATGATTTGGCCAAACTGCGCAGCTTGTAAAATGTCGACCTTTTTAAAACTAGGGCCAATAGCTATATGGCACAACTAAATATACTTATCGGCGGTGATTCTTTCAAAAAGATCAGGGAAGAACAGCGTTGTTATGTAGACAAGACTGCCTTCATCGAAGAATTTTTGGCCTTAGGATACCCTGAGGTATCCTTAATCACCCGTCCTAGGCGTTTTGGCAAGACGCTAATGCTGACCATGCTAAAGGAATTCTTCGACATTAATGCCAAAGAGCGCAATTTATTTGAAGCGCTTGCCATATCAAAAAACGAACAGATCTGCGCTGAGTGGTTCCATCAGTATCCAACGATCTTTCTCACACTTAAGGGAGTTGAGGGAGGAAATTTTTCCCACGCCATTGAAAAATTCGCAGCAATCATTCAACGTCTGATTTCAGAAAAACGCTATCTTTTAGCAAGTGATACTGTTTTTGAGGAAGATAAAGAAAAACTGCTCTTATTCCAAAAAAGGCAGATCAATACTTCTGATTTGGAAGATTCCCTTCTTATTCTCTGCCAAGCTCTAGAGGCCCACCATGGCAAACCCGTCATCCTGCTCATCGACGAGTACGATGTGCCAATCAGCTGCGCGGAAGAGAATGGCTATTATAAAGAGATGATCGGATTTATGCGCAATATGCTAGGCGCGGCTCTCAAGACCAATCCTTCGCTCAAGTTCGCCGTGCTCACCGGCTGCCTACGTATTGCACGGGAAAGCATTTTCACCGGACTGAACAATTTTAAATGCTTCGGAATTTCTGATGATTTTTTTGCCGACAAATTTGGATTTACGGCAAAAGACGTGGATGGACTCTTGGCTTGCATACGTATGCCAAACAGAAAAAAAGACATTCAGGAATGGTACGATGGCTACAGATTTGGGCAAGAGCTGGAAATATATTGCCCGTGGGATGTGCTTCAATACATCTATGATCTGCAGCGCAATGCAGCAGCCCAACCTCAAGCCTACTGGAAAAATACAAGCAACAATGCTATTGTCAGACGATTAGTCGAAAAATTAGGCCAGGAAATCCGCGAGAAAATCGAAGACCTGATTGCCGCAAAGCCCATTGAGGAACGTCTTGAAGAAGATCTAACCTACGACACGGTCTATAAAAAGGATCGAGCCCTCTGGACCATGATGTATTTGACTGGCTATCTGACGAAAGCTGCCAATCAGCCTGATAACCGCAATACTGCGCTTGTCATTCCCAATAAAGAAATAAGGGAAATCTTTATTGATAAGGTAGCATCATGGTTTGAGGATTGTATGTCTAGGCAGGACTTGCGCCCCCTCGCCACGGCCATTTGGAACGGCGAAGATGCCTATGTGCGGCAAAAGATCAACGAAATTCTGTATGACACGATCAGCTATTTTGACAGCGGGGAAAGCTTTTACCACGGTTTTCTGGCCGAACTTTTGCGTGGAGCAGGTCTAGTCGTAAAAAGCAATCGGGAAAACGGCCTCGGACGAACTGACATTGTCATCCAAGACGCAAAACATAAGCGTGCGGCCATTTTTGAGCTGAAAAAAGCTGCGGAATACGAGGACCTAGAAAAAAGAGCTGCCGCAGCCCTTGTCCAGATAGAAGAAAAGAAATACGCAGCCGATATGCCACCGAACATCCAAACCGTGCTGAAATACGGCATCGCTTTTTGGAAAAAGGAATGTGCTGTTAAAATTTTAGAAAGCGAAAGATCTTGCGTAAAATAGTTAGCAGCAGTCTAAATATTTAGCATTTTTTATATCTACAATTAATTAAAGCTATAAAAAACATAATAATACTAGCCCTAATCTAAATGATTAGAGTTTTCATATCTTATAAACAATCTTAAGAAAGTCTTAGATCAGTTCTGATCAATTATCACATTACATATGTATACAAATATAATTATAGAAAACAATATTAGATCATCTACAATCAATCCATTGGTTAAATATAAACTGAGATACCGAAATCATATGCAATTTTTATTTACCATACAGTATTTAAATTAGATATACTACCTTAAGTTATGCCATAATAGATCACAGATTTCCATCTATTTTGGTATATAAGGAGGATTCTTTTCGCCAATTTGTAGACTTTTTAAACAAACCTAACTTTAAGCCCAAATTTAACGCGCAGACCTTGGCCGCTAATTTCAGATGATCGAGTGGATCAATTTCAAATGACCATTCATCGGATTTTTGCCCATAAACAAAACTATGCTCATGGAGGCTCATAGAAACCTTTTTGGAAGGCAAAGACTCTGGCAACAAAAAAGGCGAGTTACAGATTCACCGTAACTCGCCGTAAGGCTTACTTTTTCTGGCGGAGAGAGAGAGATTTGAACTCTCGATACAGGTTTAAGCCCGTATACTCGCTTAGCAGGCGAGCTCCTTCGGCCAACTCGGACATCTCTCCGATGAAGTTAGAAGTAGCACCAAACATCGATCATGTCAAATTTTCCAGCCCAAAACGCCTGGCATATTTCAGATGACCTAAAGAGTAGAATAAAAGATCTAATGACTAAATTTTAACTATAAAATACCTATACCACTATGTATATCTAGATAGAAATTTACTAATTTTTTTTCTCAAAATAAAATACCTATGCAAGTTAAAATATATACACGTAAATATGTTTTTTGTTTAAGCTGTTATGACGTTATATATATTCTATAATTTAACTATAAGTAATATTATTTCACCTATTTATATGAAATTTCTTGTATTTTTTATAGTGTATAATAACAAGCATTCAATTTTATTTTTTATCTCTCAAAAGTATAAATTTATTTTTATTTATTGATTTTATATATCGACTGAATAGAAATGCTCACTACAAATCCTATCTGTTTGGTATTTTATTTTTTTAGATTTTAAGGTCACTAATTTTTTGTATAGAATATTAATTTTTATCTTTTTGTACAGTTATATATCAATAGATACCTTATTCTTCGTTTAATTTTACATTTAATTATTTGTTTTATCCGTATAAATATTTTTATTCTTCTTTATTTATAAGGAAAACAAATATCGTATGCTATATAAAGTTTTATTTTTTATTTTTAATTTTTACATATATTTGTTATTATAACTATCTATATTTGAGCTATCTTAATTATTTGGGCAAAATTTTTCCTATGTTTTGGCCAAATTTGCCCATTTTTCTGGTAATATCAAATTAACAAAATCCTCTGTTGCTCAAGTTTGCTCTAAATCTTTTTTTAGCGTAGAACCTACGAGTTTTGTATGGTGGCAAACTAGGCTCCCAAAGTCTAGACGCTTGTTGATGCCTAAAGACCCTTACCCTCTTAGGGTGCCATGCCAACACCTTGCGCCCTGGGCGCAACTTGTGCTAGCCAAAGACCAAGCTAAAAAAGCCTAAAATAGGTCATGTCCAAAAAGCCGATCTTAAAAAAACTGCCAATCCAAAACCAAATTCTCAGAAACTCTAGTTTGCCAATATCCTGACTAAAAAATAAGTCTTTTGCTGCCGCGCCCCACACGGGGCGGCTTTTAACTTTTTGATCAAAATTTTTCCAGGTCCTGAAACGTTGCTCTTTTGTATGATAAATATGTGCAAAAATGCCCCTAAAAGCCCCGACCATCGCCTAAACAGACTCACTGCACCTTATATCCTAAAGCATTTTGCCTTGGGTTTTAGGGCGCTGGGGATAAAATCATGCAGGTAAAAACTTTCACAGGTTCTTCCTCCGGGGAAGTTTTGGCTCAGGTCAAGGCCGAAATGGGCCCTGACGCTGTTATTCTTGGGAATAGAACCTACCGTAAAAATGGAGTTATCTGCCATGAAATAACCGCAGGTGTCGAACGTCAGACCCGCACACAAGCACCAGCCGAACACGATTCCTTCAGTGGATGGGGTGAATGGCACAAAGAATGGCTTCAAATCAAAGAGCAACTCTTTGCCCTGATGAAACCGGCCATCCAAATGAGTCGTTTGACACCTAGACAGCGCGTGGCTTTAGAATATCTGCAACGCGAAGGTGTAAGCGATGCAGTATCACTCGAGCTCTACAAGCGCCTGTTAGCCGCTCCAGGATCATCTGTACTTGAATGTCTAAGCGAAATGGTTAAGATCAAACCATTTAGTGTCAGTGAATGGTCCCAGCACATTCAACTTGTGACCGGTCCCTTTGGCAGTGGCAAAACCAGCACTGCCTTGCGCTTTGCTCTAATGCTACGCAAATTGAATCCTGGCATACGTCTTGCATTCATTAATACCGACTGCTTACGGGGCAATGGCCGCATCCTTTTAAGACATTGGGCCGAATTATCCAATTTTATTTATCTGGAAGCCTCAGACTCTGAGGCCATGCATACCATTTTGACTAAAGCCGCAGGCCTTGACTTAATTTTAATTGACACCCAAGCTTTGATCCACGGGCAAGATCTACCCCAGATTTTAACAAATCTAGGTTTAGTGACTGAAGATATAGCAATTCATATAACGCTCCCACCTTTTGCCAATCCTGTACAAACTCACGCCTTTCTCAATCGCTATAAAACCGGCCTACCTACTAGCCTAGTGTGGACTAAACTTGATGAAGCTGTAAGCTTTGGCAATGTTGTCAATGTTGCCTATGAATCAGAACTACCCATCTCAGCCCTGTCGTACGGTGGGGAACTCCAGGAAAGCCTCTGTCCTGCAACCGAACCCTTAGTTTGGCGGTTAGTATTTAAACGGCAAATTCCTGGCCATTAGCATTGATTATTCTATTTTTTGGGGGGCGCAATGAGTGCCAATTTACCACTGGTTTTTTCTGTAACTTCCGGCAAAGGCGGAGTCGGAAAAACCAATATCAGCGTTAATCTCGCCTATTGTCTTGTGCAAATGGGCAAACGTGTCATCATCATTGACTCTGACCTAGGCTTAGCCAATGTCGATGTGGTTCTTGGGCTAACTCCCCATAAGAATCTGTTTCATCTTTTCCACGAAGAGACTAGTCTTAGAGAAATCCTCTGCCCCACGCCCTATAATTTCTCCATCCTGCCAGCGTCCTCTGGCATGAGTGAAATGCTCACCCTCTCAACAGGTCAAAAATTAGAACTGCTTGAGGCCGTAGATGAGTTTGATGAAGAAGTGGATTTTTTAATTGTCGATACTGGCGCTGGCATTAGCGATAATGTC
Source organism: Desulfovibrionaceae bacterium (assembly GCA_017455745.1). Taxonomy (GTDB): domain Bacteria; phylum Desulfobacterota; class Desulfovibrionia; order Desulfovibrionales; family Desulfovibrionaceae; genus Desulfovibrio. Next base: position 19,805 of record JAFSZE010000194.1, read on the forward strand.
TTATATTTTAATATGGCCGTGCAAGAGCGCTTGATCGTCATGACAACCGAGCCTACATCCCTAACTGACGCTTATGCCTTAATCAAAGTGCTCAAAATGAATCATGGCGTTGAGCATTTCAGCGTCTGCGTCAATATGGCGCCCGATGCAGCCACTGCCAAAACTTCTTTTAGTCGCCTCTACCAAGCTTGTGATCACTTCCTAGAAGGTGTGTCGTTAGACTTAGTCGGCGTTGTGCCCAAAGATGGCAATGTTCGCCAGGCAGTCGTCAAACAAAAACCCTTCTGTGAACTATTCCCCAATTCCCCAGCATCGAAGGGTATCCAACATTTGGCTGCGAGTATTGCCGACTGGGATGTGCCGGAAACCTTGGACGGAAACATTAAATTTTTCTGGAAAAAATTGCTCTTCCACTAAAATTCCCAGTGACCATTCAGTTAGTTGGATGGCACACAAAAACGTGATGTAACCATACACCAAAAGATGATGCCAAGTCTTCTGCTCTGTTTTAGTTACACCTAGTTTATGGCAATTTTACCTATCTTTTAGATAGTGTTATTTTAATTTATTATGCCAAATCCACCTGTATATGTTTTGGGAATAGATTCTAAACCATTATATCCAACAAAAAATTTTGGATATGTTAGAATATTGTTAAAAACAAACGTGCCCGAGTTGTAAATATAAAACCATTTACAATTCAACTTTTATATGAACCAAAAAAACGTTATGAACCGCCAAAGATTATTGTAGGTATGGACCCAGGACGCCATAATATGGGAGTTTCTGCAATTACATCAAATGGAGATGTAATTTTTTCTGCCCATATATCTACACGGAACAAAGAAATTCCCAAATTAATGCTAGCTAGAAAATTATTTAGACGTGAGAGACAGAAGCATGAACGAGAAAAAAGAATCCGACGTGCTCAAAAATGTGGTACAACAACGGAATTTCCAGAAGGTCGTATTTTACCTGGATGTGAAAAACCGATTTTATTAAAACATATAATTAATAGTGAAGCTAGATTTAATAATCGTAAACGTGAAAAAGGTTGGATTACGCCAACTTGTAGACAACTTATTCAAACACATATTAATATTATTAAAAATTTATCCAAATTAATTCCAATAGATTACATAGTTTTTGAATGGAATAAATTTGCTTTTATGGAATTGGAAGATAAAATGTGTCAAGGTATAGATTTTCAAAATGGACGTTTAAAGGGTTATAAAGATAAATATGAGTATATAAATGAACGTCAAAATAACTTATGTGCTATCTGTAATAAAAATCCTATTGAACATTACCATCAGATTGTACATAGAAAAGATACTGGATCTGATCTACCAGAAAATTTATCCACGTGTGCAAATCAGGGGGGAATCCGGAAAATCCGGCTTTCCCGTAAATAAAAAATATAGAAC